>CAVKQP010000051.1:0-11535 GCA_963658165.1 Clostridium sp. CAG:302
ATCCCAGAATACTCCCTCGTTCATGCCCGTGTGTGGTGGGGATTACAAATCCCCTGAAGTATGCTGCTTCGGGATTGCAAATCCCGAAGAACTATGAAGAACTATGAAGAACTATGAAGAACTATGAAGAACTATGAAGAACTATGAAGAACTATGAAGAACTATGAAGAACTATGAAGAACTATGATGAATTATGAAGGGAATGAACTATGAAGCGCTGAGGTAGTAGTCGACGCGCCCTCGCGTCGTACCTTGTCGCCCAAAGGCTTGATATGCTTGTCACGCATTTCTCACATGCGTTAAGGGGCAGGCGAGGGCGCCAGCCCTACTAAAAAAAGAAAGAGATTGACTGTCTCACGACAATCAATCTCTCATTAACCTTAATAATCTAATACCATGAAAAACACATTGCGAAGTTATTGCTTCTATTAACAATGTGCAAATTTATTATGTAACCTAATGAAAAATTTATAGTTATTTAAAACTTACTCCATTCCATTTAAGGTCTTTTTGCACGATAAGACCTCTTATGTCCTTCCGCTTCTCTCGATCAACGAGTGGAGTGGACAGGGTTACCGTCAGTGTGGGTTGCGAGGGCGAGAGTGTCGCCACGGGCATGATGAACGGCATTTGGCGCGTTAACTCCTCATAGAACTCCGTCTGCATGGAGTCGGTTTTCTGTATAAGTGAGGTAGTTATGGGTTGTAGAACTACCTTTTCTACCTCTTCCCAGGCAGAGTTATACATGCTAACTGTGCTTTCTTTTTCGGGAGCAGCGTAGGTGCGAACCACTGCGATGCGGTCGGTGCCATCGTTGGCTTTCAACTTCTTGAGTTGCAGGGTGACCGCCTGGTTGAGTTTCACCTGCATGAAGTCGGCGGTGAGCGTGTCGAGCTTTGTGGTGTCGCCGAGCAAGTTTCTCACCGTTGCCCCACCATTGCCATCGTCGACGAGGTTGCGCCGAGCGTCTTTGTCGAGATAGGGCACCATGCTGTCGGGCATTTCCATCCATAGCGTTTTCATGTCTTGCGCTACGGCAGAGGAACCACATAGAGTGGCAACCCAAATGGAAAGCGCCTTCAGACGGTAGAACATTCTGTTCATGCGTTTATTCCTCGTAGTCGTCAGCCACGTCTTCGGCTTCGAGTCCGAGATTTTCGGGGTCGTCGTCGAATGTGGTGCGATAGCTTTCTTCCGTGAGCTTGTCTTCGTCGAAGTCGTCCTCGTCTTCATCGTCGTTGTAGTGGTCTTCGATTTCGGGCAAGTCCTCATCGTCGTTATTCTCGTCGTCGGGCAACTTCTCGTTGAGTTCGTCGTCCAACTTCTCTTCATATTTTATTTCTTCCGGCTTCTCTTTAGCAAAGATGGCCTCTATCCAAGAACCCTTAGGAATCTCGAGCACCTCGAATCCGTCTGCCACCTTCTTTTCATACATGCCGCCCTTCTTCTTCAGTCGGTCAGCCGGCAGGGTGGTGGTGCTGATGTCGAATCCCTTCTGGATGATATCCTGTATGCTCTGCGAGAGGCTGTCCCATCCGCCACCGAAGTTGCGGTCGATGACCTCGAGCAATTTAGTAGCCGAGATGTGTCTGATGTTCTCATAGGTGAGATCGGTGACACGGAGAATGGGGCGCTTCTTGATGGCCCACTTGCTATTGCTGTCGCCCATGTTCAGGTTGCTCACCTTGAATCCGCGGGCTTCATATTTTCTGATGACTTCAGGTTTGTCTATCTTAACCTCTTCCATGTCGAAAGCAGAACGAATCACGTCGATATAGTGGCGCTTGTTGTCTTTCATCTCGGGGTCTTTCAGTCCTTCTTCCCAAAGACGGAACACATCGTTCTCCATGATGTCCCATACGCTACTTTTGGTTAACGTTTTGAGGGTCAATGCTTTCTTGTCTTGTTTCATATATAGTGCTAATGTGTTTTTTAATGGCCGGTGTTAGTTTCTTCGTATGTTCCGATTGCAAAAGTAAATACTTTCTTGGTTATCTCCAAGTTTTTCGCCTATATTTTTTTGTATATATGCCATATAATGCCTACTTTTGTATGTCACAAACAGACAGTGTTAATATAATAAGGTATAACTATGAGTGAACCATTGGCGGAGCGGATGAGACCCCGCACGCTCGACGACTATATAGGCCAGCGACAACTGGTGGGCGAGGGCGCTGTGCTGCGCAAGATGATTGAGGCGCGCCGCGTCACCTCTTTCATTCTGTGGGGACCGCCCGGAGTGGGCAAGACCACGCTCGCCCAGATAGTGGCTAAGGTGATGGACGTGCCCTTCTTCACCCTGAGTGCCGTGACAAGCGGTGTGAAGGACGTGCGCGACGTGATCGAGAAAGCCAAGAACAATCGCTTCTTTAACCAAGGCAACCCCATACTTTTCATCGACGAGATACACCGCTTCAGCAAGAGCCAGCAAGACTCCCTGCTCGGTGCGGTGGAGAAAGGTGTGGTGACACTCATCGGTGCCACCACAGAGAACCCGTCGTTCGAGGTGATACGCCCGTTGCTCTCGCGCTGCCAACTCTTCGTGCTCAAGTCGCTCGGCAAGGAAGACCTGCTCGAACTGTTGCACCGCGCCGTGGAGAAAGACAGCGTGCTCAGTCAGATGAACATCGACCTGAAGGAAACCGATGCCATGATACGCTATAGCGGTGGCGACGCCCGCAAGTTGCTCAACATTCTCGAACTGGTGGTGGAGTCGTCGAACACCAACGATGTGACCATCACCGACGACTTGGTGGTGAGCCGCTTGCAGCAGAACCCCTTGGCCTACGACAAGGGCGGCGACATGCACTACGACATCATCTCCGCCTTCATCAAGAGCATACGCGGCAGCGATCCCGACGCAGCCCTCTACTGGTTGGCACGCATGATTGAGGGAGGCGAAGACCCACAGTTCATCGCACGACGCCTGGTCATCAGTGCCTCGGAAGACATCGGACTCGCCAACCCCAACGCCCTCCTGCTCGCCAATGCCGCCTTCGACGCGGTGATGAAGATAGGGTGGCCCGAAGGACGCATCCCCCTGGCAGAGGCTACCGTCTATCTCGCCACGAGCCGTAAGAGCAACTCGGCCTATCTCGCCATCGACAAAGCCCTCTCGCTGGTGCGCAAGACCGGCAACCAACCCGTGCCCCTGCACCTGCGCAACGCACCCACCCAACTGATGGCAGACCTCGGATATCACGACGGCTACAAATATCCGCACGACTATCCCGGCCATTTCACTCCTCAACAATATCTGCCAGACGCACTGAAAGACAATAGATTATGGAGTCCGCAGCACTCTCCCTCGGAGGACAAGCTCAGCCAGTATATGGAAGCGTGCTGGGGCGAACGATACAAACAATAAAGACACATATGAACATCGTGATTTTGGATGGCCAAGCAGCCAACCCTGGTGACCTGTCGTGGGCACCGCTCGAAGCAATAGGAACCCTCACCGTCTATCAGCACTCCACGCCCGACGAGGTGGTGGAGCGCAGCAAGGATGCCGACATCATACTGACCAACAAGGTGGCATTCACCGCAGCCGTGTTCGACCAACTGCCCAAGTTGCGCTATGTAGGCGTGCTCGCCACGGGCTACAACACCATCGACATCGAGGCAGCCCACCGCCACGGCGTGACGGTGACCAACATTCCCGCCTATAGCACCGACAGCGTGGTGCAGATGACCTTTGCCCAAATACTGAACATCACCAACCGCGTGGGACACTACGCACACATCAACCGCGAAGGACGATGGAGCCAAGCCACCAATTTCTGCTACTGGGACACACCCCTGATGGACCTTGCCGGCAAGACCATGGGTGTGGTCGGACTGGGAAGCATCGGTATGAAGGTGGCACGACTCGCCCGCGGCTTTGGCATGGACGTGTTTGCCATGACGAGCAAGAACTCTGCCGAACTGCCCGACGGCATCCAGAAGACCACCTTCGAAGGACTGCTTGGCGTGAGCGACATCCTCTCGCTCCACTGTCCACTCTGCGACGACACCTTTGAACTCATCAACCGCCAGACGCTGGCGATGATGAAGCCTGGTGCCATCCTCATCAACACGGGGCGCGGACCGCTCGTCAACGAGGCCGACGTGGCACAGGCACTCACTGACGGACGCCTTGGAGCCTATGGCACCGACGTGATGTGTCAAGAGCCGCCTGCTGCCGACAATCCTCTTTTCACCGCTCCCAACGCCTACATCACGCCCCACATCGCATGGGCAAGTGAGGAGACACGCAGTCGTCTGCTCGGCATCGCCTTTGACAACGTGCGCGCTTTCATAGACGGACATCCTCAAAACGTAATCATCTCCTAACGATGCACTATACAGATCCCGACTTTGCCATCACGCTGCAGAAAGTGCTCGAGTTTCTCGGCACCTTCGCCTTCGCCATCTCTGGCATTCGCCATGCCGCCGCCAAGCACTTCGATTGGTTTGGAGGTTTTGTGTGTGGTGTGGCTGTAGCCATCGGTGGCGGTACCATCCGCGACGTGATGCTCGGCACCACGCCCTTCTGGATGACCTCGCCGTTCTACCTCGTCTGCACCGCCCTGGCGCAGGTGGTGGTCATCGTGTTTGCCAAGAGTTTGAAGCGGCTCGACAACGCATGGTTTCTCTTCGACACCCTCGGACTGGCACTCTTCACTGTGGCAGGTCTGCAGAAGACCTTGTCGTTTGGTTTCCCCTTCTGGGTGGCGATCATCATGGGGTGCATCACGGGTGCCGCAGGCGGTGTGATTCGCGATGTGTTGCTCAACAACGAGCCCGTCATCTTTCGCAAGGAGATCTACGCCATGGCATGCATTGCTGGCGGCGTGGTCTACTGGGCACTGACCAAGCTCGGCGTAGACATGAGCGTCTGCGTCATCGTGTCGTTTCTCATCGTGTGCATCATCCGCCTCTTGGCTGTGAAATACCACATCTCACTGCCTATCCTGCAGGCGGAAGAATGAAAAGAAAATAGAAAAACATGCATAGGCGGCTCATCGTTTGACGATGAAGCCGCCTATGCGGTGTTGTATGCCTTTGCGGTTGATGGAGCGAAGGGTGTAGACGCCCTCTTTCAGACCGCTGATGTCGAGATGCTTTTCCGCCTTTTGTGTAGCGATGATATTGCCAGCGATGCTCTCGATGACATAGAACTCGGCATCGCAGTCGTGCGACAGGGCGGGAAGCAGCAGACGGCGACCGTTGTTCTTGAGCCAAGCAGCGTTGGCTGTCGCCTTGTTCTCTCCCTCTTCTTGCAGCGCATCGCTCTCGTTGCCGTAGCGGTCGATGGCTGTCACGGCGTAGTGCATGCCCTCCACAGTCTTCACGGTGTGCGTGGTGGTGGCGGTCTTCACGCAGATGAGGTGGCGTGCATCACGAATGTCTACAGGATAGGTTTGCGACGCATATATATTATAAAGGAGAGAAGGTCCACCGCTATGGTTTGTGGCAGCTTGCCAAGAGATGGTGGTTGTCTCGCCCGTGGTGCCGATGGAGAGCAGTGTGGGTGGGAGAGGGCGCTCGGCGTGCTCCCATGTCATCGGAGGAATGAGGGCAGGCGAGGTGTTGAAGTGGCGGGCGGTGAAGTCGTAGATGCCCTTCAAGTTGTCGGTGAAAAACTTGCTACGGAAGAAGGCATGCCCCATGCCATACTGTCTTGTCACCTCCATCTCGCGGGTGATGTCTTCGAGCGACCAGTTTTTCTCCTTCGGGCTCATGAAGTAGATGCCCAGTCCAGGCACGACAATGCGCCCATGACGCTGCTCCTGCCAGTCGATGGCGAAGGGATAGAAGTTGTTGTCGCGGAAATACATCATCGGGAACAACTCGTCCATCAGTCCGTCGCGCAACCAGTTTTGTGCCTCTTGACACACCGTAGTGTAGGCGTTCCACCCATGACTCCAGTAGCGCGCCAAGTCGTCGTGCTTGCCGATGGGCGAACAACTCATCTTCACCCACGGCTTTTCTTTCTTCACCGCGTCGTGTATCTCCTTGACGATGCGTGTGATATAGGCACGTCCCTGCTGTCGACTCACGCCGATTTTCCACGTTTCGGGATAGCGTATGTAGTCGAGGTGGATGCCGTCGATGTCGTAGTTGTGTGTGATCTCGGCACACATCCGTGCCAGATAGGGGGCGGTCTGCGGATGTTCAGGATTCATATACCCCTCTTGTCCGATGCGGCGGAGCAGTTGCGGTTGCTTGCGGCGTAGGGCAGCACACCCCGGTCCGTTCCACTTTCCCACGGGCATGGTCACCACCCAAGCGTGAAGCTCCATGCCTCGCTTGTGACATTCATCGATGGCGAACGCCAGCGCATCGTAGCCCGGACTGCGCCCGGGGAATCCCGACAAGCAGCCGTCCCATGGCTCGATGGCTGAAGGATAGATGGTGGTCGCCCGCACGCGCGTCTGCAAGAGCACGGTGTTGATGCCCGCCTGTTGCAGTCGGTCGAGAATGTCGCACAGTTCCTGCTTCTGTTTCTCTGCCGAACGAGCCGACTGCGCATAGGAGTGCGGCCAGTCGAGTCCGCCGATGGTGGTGAGCCACACCGCTCTCACCTCATATTTGGGCGGCAATGCGTGGGGATTGGTCAGCAGCGACTGAGCGTGGGCAGCGAGGCAGACGGCGAAGAAAAGGATGCATAGCATCGAGGCGCACCTCGTGAAGTGGTATGTTTTCATTGTAGATGATGGCTGTTTTGTAATGATTGGTGTACAAAGGTACAGATATTTTCCCTTTTCTCAAATTTAATATGTACTTTTGCACAGAATAAAGAAAACCATTAACAATCAAAGATAGACATGAAGAAACTATTTCTCTTGCTGGCCTTCTGTGCCACGACATTGTTTGCCAACGCCCAGTTTGAGCAGGGCAAGATGTATGCAGGTGCGTCACTCTCTGGGCTCAACATGAACTATAGCGGTGACGATGGGTTTAAGATCGGCTTCGATGCCAAGTTTGGCTATATGTTTGCCGACAACCTGATGGCGCTTTCGCAGTTGTCCTACCAGCACGATGGCAACGCCTCTGTGGCAGACCATTTCGCTTGGTCGGTGGGCGGCCGCTACTACATCGTACAGAACGGACTGTTTCTCGGAGTGAATGCCAAGTTGCTTCACGCCTACCACGATTATACCGACGTGATGCCAGGCATTGAGGTGGGCTATGCCTTCTTTATCAACGGCAAGTGCACCATCGAACCCTCCATCTACTACGACCAGTCGATCCGTTGTCATAGCGATTATTCCACGATAGGCTTGCGCGTAGGTTTCGGCATATATCTCTAATCGAACGATGGACAACGCCTATCCCTCACAGCTGCTTGAGAAGGCTGTGGGCGAATTCTCCAAACTTCCAGGCATTGGGCGCAAGACAGCCTTGCGCTTGGTGCTCAACATGCTACGCCGCACCGACGACGAGGTGGAGGCATTCACCCAGTCGCTCAGCCGACTGAAGCACGACGTGCGCTATTGCCGCGTGTGTCACAACCTCAGCGACACCGACCTTTGTCCCATCTGTGCCGACCCACGGCGCGACACATCACTGGTGTGCGTGGTGGAGAACATACAAGACGTGATGGCGATAGAGAAGACCCAACAGTATCACGGCCTCTATCACGTGCTGGGTGGCATCATCTCGCCCATGGACGGTATCGGGCCGGGCGACCTGCAGATAAGCAGTCTGGTGGAACGAGTAGAGCAAGGCAGCGTGAAGGAAGTGATACTCGCCTTGAGCAGTACGATGGAGGGCGACGCCACCAACTTCTATATCTCTCGCAAGTTGTCGCCCCTGCATGTGGCGATCAGTGTCATTGCGCGCGGCATCTCCGTGGGCGACGAACTGGAATACACCGATGAGGTGACGCTCGGCAGAAGCATCGTCAACCGTACTCCCTTTAATGTATAAATGAAACATATCAGCAATATCTTGAAAATAGAACTATGGCTCTCCGTGGCTGTGTCGCTCGTTCTCGTGGTGCTCTATGAGAACAACCTGCTCTTGGCGGGCGGTTATGTGGGCGACACGCAGGTGGAGTTTGTAGTCACCACCCTCATGGAACTGCTCACCGTCTGCGCCATACCCGTGGCGATGAGGCTCTTCCGCTTTTCCTTTGTCCACCGCCAATTGGTGGCAGGCACACAGCGTCAGCGTCTGCAGTGGGCATCGTTGCGACTGATGATGATCTGCGTGCCCATGGTGGTCAACACGCTCTTCTATTATTGGTTCGGCTTCAAGGTGGCTTTCGGTTATATGGCCATCATCGGACTAGTATCGCTCAGCTTCGTCTATCCGAGCCAGACGAGGTGTGAATCGGAGTTTATCCAAGAACAATAGTCAATGAATCCTGTCAAGCTATCGGTTGTCATCGTCAACTATAACGTGCGCCACTATCTGTGCCAGTGTCTGGAAAGTCTGACCAAGGCGCTCGATGGTATCGCCGCCGAAGTGATTGTGGTCGACAACCACTCGCACGACGGCAGTGTGGAGGCACTGCAGCCGCTCTTCCCCCAGGTGAGCTTCATCAGCAGTAAGCACAACCTCGGGTTTGCGCGCGCCAACAACATAGCCATCCGACAGAGTCGTGGCGAATATGTGCTACTGCTCAATCCCGATACCATCGTGGGCGAGCAGACCCTTGCCGATAGCATCGCCTTCATGGACAGTCATGCCGATGCCGGCGCATTGGGCGTGAAGATGCTCCGCATAGACGGCGTTGCCGCCATGGAGTCGCGCCGTGGCATCCCTTCGCCCATGGTGGCATTCTATAAGATGTGCGGCCTATGTGCCCGCTTCCCACAAAGTAAACGCTTCGGACATTATTACATGAGCAATCTGCCGTGGGATAAACCAGCCGCCATCGAGGTGGTCAGTGGTGCCTACTGCTTTCTGCGCAAGGCGGCACTCGACCAAGTGGGCTTGCTTGACGAAGATTTCTTCATGTATGGCGAGGACATCGACCTGTCATACCGCATCCTCAAGGGCGGATATCACAACTATTATATCCCTGCCCAGATACTACATTATAAAGGAGAAAGCACCCAGAAGTCGAGTTTCCGCTATGTGCACGTGTTCTACGAAGCCATGCTCATCTTCTTCCGCAAGCACTACGGAAACGTCAACGCGCTCATCTCCCTGCCCATCAAGAGTGCCATCTTCGTCAAGGCACTGGTGGCATTGGTACGTATGCAGATGCAGCGTATCAGAAAGATGCTAGGTTTCTATCGGCGCAAGCGAAAGGCGATGCCCCACTACGTGTTCTTGGTTAGGCAGGAGTCGGCAGACACGTGTCGTCGCATCGTGGCAGACAACGGACTTTCGGCAGCGTTCTATCTCGTAGACGACGCCCTGCTGGCAGACGGTCACCACGACTCTCGCGTGAATTTGGGCGGAGGAGAAGTCGTCGTGGTCTACGACACTGAGGCTTTCGGCTACGGACACGTGCTCTCTCTCATGGCGCGCCAACCAGATACCCGCGTGCATTTGGGCACCTATACCCACCGCCATCATTTTGTAATCACCTCAGAAGACATCCTTCAATGAACGAAAACGAACCCAGCGTATGGCTGCGTGCCATGGAACCCGACGACCTCGAATTGCTCTACCAAGTGGAGAACGACATGGCTCTTTGGAACGTGAGCAACACCAACGTGCACTATTCGCGTCACTTGCTGCGCGACTTCATTGAGCGTAGCACGGGCGACATCTATACCGACAAGCAGGTGCGCATGATTGCCGACAATCAGTTTGGCGAACCCGTGGCGATTGCCGACATTGTAGACTTCAATCCTCACAGTCGTAGGGCAGAACTGGGAGTGGTCGTACTGCCTTTGGTTCGGGGCGAGGGCTATGGCAGAGCCACGGTGAAAGCGCTGATGGACTATGCCCGCCGCACGCTCCATCTGCACCAACTGTATGTCTATGTGGGTTGCGACAACCAGGCTTCACTCCGTCTCTTCCGCAGCATGGGCTTCACCGAGAGCGGCAGGCTGAAAGACTGGATATATGATGGCACCACCTATCACGACGTTCTGCTGCTGCAAGTTTTTTTTTAGCTAAACTTTAGATGGAATATATTCATTGAGGTCTTCTATTTATTGGCTTTTCCCTGTTAGCCTTCCTTGGAGTCTGTATTATCTTTCAAACTTTTTTCCAATTCCTCAATAGTCGGCATAGAAGACTTGAAGTCTTTTGGAAAGAGTTGAGATAGTTGGTATTCGGATATTCCCATGGGTTCCTTATATGAATCTAAGGCATATTTTGCCACTACATTGTCTTTGTCTTTACAAATGAGTAGACCGATGGTAGGGTTGTCAATGTCGGTCTTGAACTGATGGTTGATGGCAGAGACATAGAAACTCAATTGTCCCAAGAACGAAGGATGGAACGACTTGGCCTTTAACTCAATGACTACATATGCATGAAGGTGGGCATTGTAAAACAGCAAGTCGGGGAAGAACTCCTGCTGACCTATCTCTAAACGAAATTGTCTGCCCATATAGGAGAATCCCTTTCCAAGTTCCAAAAGAAAACGAGTAACGTTGTTCACTAACTCATCCTCAATGTCACGCTCGTCATATTGCTCCCTTAGATTAAGAAAGTCTAACTGGTAAGGGTCTTTTGTTATCTGTTGTGCCAAGTCACTCTGCACGGCAGGTAGCGTGGAATGGAAGTTGGTGATAGCCTTACCGTCACGCTCATACAAGTCGGTATCAAGCCAATTGAGCAGAGCATCACGTCCCCAATTGTTTTCCCAAGTCTTTCTTACAAAGAACAAAGCTTTGTCCATATCACCCTTGCATCTTGATATAATACGACAATGATGATCCCAGGGTATCATACACAATAATTTGAAATCGTCAGCAGGTTGCTGATGATTTTGCTCATGGGGTGCAACTTGACAAATATCTGTACTATGTATGTTATCAACGAAATCGTCAGCAGATTGCTGATGATTTGTTAATAATGGAGCATAGAGCTTATAAAAGTAGCTCATATACTTCAAGTTGGTTGGCGAGAAGCCTTTTACCCCCGGCATTTCATTCTTCAAGTCCTGGCTAAGGTTTTTGTAGAAACCAGAACCATATGTGTTCGTATATTGTTTGGCATCAATGTCTCGTCCCAACTTCCAATAGAAGTCCAATAGATAACTATTGGTTGTACATGATGCTTTGAGCCGATGACAGTAGAAACGTTCTTTGAGTTCTACGAGCCAGTCTTTATATTCGGTGTCGTCATGAAGTACTACTGATAGGTTTATATTCTTCTTTGCCATCTTCCTTTATTTTTTGCCACAAATGTAATGCTTTATCTTGATAATCTATCATGAGCAAAAGACTTTTTGCAAATATGTGAGGCTATACTCGGTTCTATTTGCTTTTTAGATATAACTTTTTTGTAAAAAAACAGACAAAAGTTTTGCGCATACGAAAAATATCACTACCTTTGCATCCGCAATCCGAAAAGGAGCTGAAGGTGCGTTAGTTCAGCTGGTTAGAATGCCTGCCTGTCACGCAGGAGGTCACGGGT
>CAVKQP010000052.1:0-4491 GCA_963658165.1 Clostridium sp. CAG:302
CATTAACAGTCAAGACAAAAATAAAGGTGACCATCCGTGATGGTCACCTTATTTTTTTGTGCTATCTTTGCATCCAAGTGAATTCAAATTATCATTAACCGATAAAATCAATAGACACAATTATGACACATGGACATGAAGTACTTCACATGATGGAAGGCAATAGTTATGCAACAAAACAACAGTTGATTGACGCTATCATCACCCGTTTCGGTGCAGAAGAAAGATTCTATACCTGCTCAGCAGAAGGTATGACAGCTGCGGAGTTAGTTGATTTTCTGGAAGAAAGAGGGAAGTTTATGCCAGCTACAAGTGCAGATGATTTCACTGTTGACATTACCAAAGTGTGCAACCATTGATGCAAACTTGACGGCAGTACATGCCATAAGCACAAAAGAAAAGCTCTCAACTTGGACATCCCTAAGTTGAGAGCTTTTCTTTTGTGGTGGAAGCAGAGTGTTATCATGCTCCACATATCGTTGGTGACTACTTTGTACCCAAAATTTGCTTGGCTACAGAATCCTCAGCATCAACCTTCAAGGTCTTCTCTGCAATGGTTTTAGCAGTTGCGATATTGTCATGAGAATAATAGTAGTAAGCCATGTAGTGGTAAGCCTCCAAGATGCGAGCCTTGTCTACAGAAGTGAGGTTATCAATGTGACCTTCGATAATCTCAGCCAATCTCTCATAGTGCGGTTTAGCAAGACCTTGCTTTGTATCAGGGTCAAGTGCTGCACTCAAGCGTGCTCTCATAAACACAGCAAAATCCTCTGCATCTGGGAATTTAGTTGCCAAATCTGCATATGCTTGATCTGCATTCTTTACAGCTTCTTCACGCTGAGCCTGAGTCTGCTGTGTCTCGGAAGCCTGATTGCGATAAATCGTTGCCAATCCAGCATAGTCATTAGCTGTAGCATCCTTCTTAGTCGCTAGGAACTTCTTATACATGTCGGCAGCATTAGCATAATCGCTCTTAGCAGAATATGCCATAGCGAGGGTCTGCATTACATCTGCACGATCGGGCTTCATCTCCAATGCTTTCTTGAAAGCTACAATCGCATTGTCGTAATCTTTCTTACCATTGTAAGCGTATCCGTCATAAGTATAGTCCAACGCAGTGAATTTAGCGCTATCTGACTGGTTGAAGAGCTTGTCTGCGTAGATCAAAGCATTATCATAATCCTTATTGTCGGTGTAGCTATAGAAAGCAATACGATTTAAACCTGCCATACGAGGGAATCGCTGGGTACCAGCAGTAGCTACCTCTATAGCCTTGTCATACTTCTGTGAGAAATAGGCAGACATAGCATACTCCGTAAGTTGTGAACCATCAAGTTTATTCACGTCAGCCTTACCGAAATTCTCAATAGCCTTACCGAAATCATTAGCCTCATAATAGAAATGGCCTGCAACAGCATCAACGGGATAGGTAGGATCTACCTCACGAAGTTTGTTAAGCATACTCACTGCTTCCTCAGGACTGCTCACACGATAAACGTATGCATATTTGATATAACCTTGAGGATTAGAAGGGTCAAAATAGACAGCTTGCTGATACCACTGAGCAGCACCACCACCATTATCCTTGAAAGCTTCAATATCACCCTTCAAGATGTAACCGGCGCCATACTTTTTGTCCTTTTTTAGAGCCTCATCAGCATAGCGGGTAGCATTCAAAGTGTCCTTGATGTCAAGATAAGCCTGACCAAGGCCAACCAAAGCCTCAGCACTCTTCTTATTGTTCTTGTAGAACTCCTTCACCTGATCCTTTACAGCATCAGGATTTGACTTGTTATCAACTATCGCCTTTGTGATGGCAGCTACCTGCGACTTGATGTCTTGTGCCATAGATGGAGCGCAGAATCCTGTCATCAACGCTCCTGCCAATAAATATTTAATCGCTTTCATAATTTCCTTATGTTAAGTTTGTAATTATACAATTTTCTATAAGACGAACAGACGAACATAAAGTTACTGATCTGAAACGTTAACAGATATTACATTGATATCACCACGATAGGGCAACAAGCCTGATTTGAAGATGATGCGCTGACCTTTAGGAGATTCTAGGAAATGTGCAAATCCCCAAGGCAGTCCATTGATAGGGTCATTTAACAATGCATATATAGTACGGATGAAGGGATAGCGGCCATCATATATGTAGGCTTGATAAGGCTTCCAACTGTTTCTCCATGTTGCCTTGTCAAGTTTGCTCACCGACATCACACGAATATTCTTATTGAAAGTTGTATTAGTAGAGTCTCGCTTGTCATTAAGCCAGTTTGAACCAATAACACCAATGGCATTGGGAGTATGTTCCACATAGTCTACAACATCCTTACTTTTATTCACTGCCTGAATGTTCGGACTTGTAATATGTTGACCATTGAGCAAAGAATCCACACAATACTGTATCGTACTCGATTTCTTGTTATCGAACACCACTTGTATTTCTCCCAACTTGGATGTTGGGTTAAGCTGATTCCAATTCGTTATCTCGCCACGCAAAATTTTCTTTACGTCGTTAGCTGCAATACACGAATCAACATTTGCTTTGTTTATAATAAGTGCCAAACCATCATAAGCAATGGGTATGGACACAGGAAGGAAACGACTATCTTTCAAATATTTCTTCTCCTTCTCCTTATAATTACGTGATGTAATCACAAGGCAGAGGCTGTCTTTCAACAGCAGATTTATCCCATCAATCTCGTTAGTATACAAAGGTGTAACCTTGGTTTGTGGATAAGAAGCCTCAAAAACCTCACGTTCCTCCTCGATGATAGGACTAAAACTTTCGTCAGAAGCAAACTGAATTGCTCCTGACGAATAAGTATCTGTTCTACCGTTCGTAGGTTTGTCGGCACAAGCCGACAAACCTACTACGATAAATGTTAATCCAACAAAGATGTTAGATATTTGTTTCATACAAGTCTTATTGTGCTAATCTAAATGTTACAGGCACATTATACTTAACGCGCACTGCTGAACCATTCTGCTTACCAGGAACCCAGTTAGGCATAGACTTCACTACGCGAGCTGCTTCCTTATCAAGAGATGGGTCTACACTCTTCACAACCTGTACATCTGTAATGCTACCGTTTCTTTCAACCACGAATGAAACGACTACACGACCCTGAATGCCGTTTTCCTCAGCTACAGCTGGGTAACGCACATTATTACGAAGCCAATTCATAAGAGCTGCATCGCCACCAGGGAATGAAGGCATCTGTTCAACTGTAGTGAAGACCTTGTTCTCAACTTCTTCGTGTTTAGGTGGCTCAGGCTGGGCAATTTCCTGCTTAGCCTGAAGCACAACACCTGCAGCTTCATCGTTACCTTTCACGTCGAAAGCACCGATAGATGTAGAAGTCTTGTTCAAATCTTCCTGAGATTTCATTTCCTCTTCAGGTTTCACTTCGTTATCCTTTTTGATGACAGGAGCGGTAAACTTGATAGAAGACTTTACTTTCTCAACTTTCTGTTCTTGTTCAACCTTCACTGGAGCCTTTCTCTTGACCTCAGCCTTCTTTTTAACCTCTTTAATGGTAGTAGCCTCGACAGCTTGTTCGAATTTAGCCTTCTGGCTGTTTTCATACGCATTTTTGAGGGCAATTACAGCGAATGCAAGAATTGCAGCTATGGCCATGATGACGATAGACATCACATTACGCTTAGAAGTACCCTTGCGGAGTTTGTAAGCGCCGTAGGCCTGATTCTTACCTTGGAAGATAAGGTCAGTCCATTCATTAGATACCAAATCTATTTTTGCCATTGTCTTTCTTTTTTAATTGTTCATCGACTTACTTAATGCCACGTTTCTCGAGCAAAGCCTTGTCGTCAGGATTAAGTTTGTCAACAACGAATTTACCAACACTGCAAATTTGCATTTCATCAAGAGCATCAACAAGGTTCTTGTACGTAGATTCGTCAGTAGCCTTGATGATGATGGTCATGGTAGGAATCTTCTGTCCGTCAACGACACCATTCTTGATTTGATCCAAAGCCTTATTATAGGTTTCATCCGTATATTTGTCGGGATGATCAGCTCTGTCCTTATCAAGTTTTGCCTTGGCATTCATAATCACACCTACAGGGTTGATACCCTCTTCAGTAACGTGGTTAATCAGCACTTTACGGAGTCCCTGTGAGCCCCAAGAAGTCTCTTTCAGGCAAGAGGGGTCATTGTAGTTAGGAATACCGTCAACATGAAATACCTTGTTATTAGCTGCCACGTAAATGGTGATAGTCTGTGATGCCTTGGTTGCGGTCTTGTCGTCGTCAGAAACGTTCTTATCGTTACTTGGCATGGTCAAGTTCATCGTCTGAGGTTTGCTCAGAGAGGTACAGAGCATGAAGAATGTGATAAGAAGCATCATCATATCCACCATAGGGGTGAAGTCAACGCGAACGTCTATCTTCTTCTGTTTGCTTTCTTTCTTTTTTGCCATTCTTTAGTCCTCCACCTTTTTATACGATGTAATCAGGAAG
>CAVKQP010000052.1:4523-11338 GCA_963658165.1 Clostridium sp. CAG:302
CAGGAAGTAACGGTTTTCGTTCATATCCTGAAGTTCAGACATCAATTTCTTTACGACTTTGTATGGAGTGCTCTCGTCTGCCTTGATAGCGATTTTGGTATCGCTTCCATTAGCAAGGTTGTCACGAACAGCTTTTACCCAAAGTTGGAATTCGCTCATCTTACCGTCAATACTGTCGGTAGGAATACCCTTATCTTTCTGGTAATCGTTGATATCAGACTCTTTCAAGTTCAAGAGTTGTTCGATATCATTCATAGCGACACCGATACCATTAGACTTGCGAGCGGTTTCAATCTGCTTCTTCGTCAGTTGGATTCCATATTGGTCTGCCATACTTTCAAGGATAGTCTGCATATCGCCAGGCTTATCCATACTCAAGAATATCTTGCCTTGTTTATCGACAAGGATACTCAACACATTGTTTTCTGGAACCTTGATTTCCGATACCGAACCTGGTGTGTTCACCTTTACTGGCTCATTCTTCACGAACGTAGATGTCAACATGAAGAAAGTCAGAAGGAGCACCATGACGTCCGACATAGGAGTCATATCAATCCAGACCGCCTGTTTCTTAATTTTTACTTTACCCATAGTGATAAAATTTTAAAGGGTTAGCAAAAATTAAGCTTCTTCTGCGTGATTGGCTTCGTATGTCTGAGCGATAGAGTAACCAACCTCATCGAGGGCGTATGTCAACTTGTCAATCTTGTTTGTGAAGTAGTTATAAGAGATAACTGCACACCAAGATGTCAAAATACCGAATGCGGTGTTGATCAAGGCCTCAGAAATACCTGCAGAAAGTGCGAGTGAGTCACCACCACCACCAGCAGCCAAAGCCTGGAATGACTTGATCATACCAGTTACAGTACCGAGAAGACCGGTAAGAGTACCGAGGGTAACGATGGTTGCGATGATAGGCAAGTTCATCTGCAGTGTAGGCATTTCAAGCTGTGTAGCCTCTTCATGAGCCTGCTGGATCTTTGCAACTTTCTGGCTCTTCTTGATACCTGCAGTACCTTCCATTTCCTTGTAAGCACGGAGAGAAGCAGAAACCACGTTAGCTACAGAACCGCGCTGGTTGTCGCAGAGCTGCTGAGCCTTATCGAAATCTTTTGCGTTAAGCGCAGCCTTGATGTTCTGAACAAACTTTGTAAGAGAGCCCTTACCGAAAGCTGTGCGAAGAGCAAGGATACGCTCGATACTCAATGCGATCACGCTAAGCAAAAGAGTGTGAATCACAGGAACGACCATACCACCCTTATAGATAGTACCAGCGATGTCAAGAGGTGCACCATTGCTATCGCCAGAAGCGAAGTGGCTGCCATCACCAAGTACGAAATTAAAGATGCAAAGAGCGATAATGAAGCATACAACGATGACCCAAAATGCTGCTCTTACTCCCTGAAAGCCCTGGCTTTTCTTAGGGCTTGCTTTTTTTGTAGTTGCCATAATTTAAAATTTTAAGTTTTATAAATAAATTTAAGATTTGTCGTCTGTTTTATACATGTGCCGAGCGCCATTTACAAAGAAGGCGCATTAATCGTGCTTTTCTTTCTGTGCGCAAAGATAGTAAATTAAAGGTAACTATTGTTGCAATTAAGAAGTTTTAACGACAAAAGCATCTAAAAATTCACCACCAAGAAACACCCGTCACACGTTTGTATTATTTTAGCCGTCCAAGGGCTTCCTTGATACGCTTGAGTGCCTCGCGTATATTGTCATCACTAGTAGCATAGCTCATACGAAAGCACTCAGGGTCACCAAAAGCATCTCCTCCTACCGTTGCCACATAACCTACTTCAAGCAGATACATCGCCAAGTCGGTAGAATTGTTAATGGTGCGCTCACCGTCGCTTTTACCATAAAAACTACTACATTTCGGGAACAAATAGAACGCTCCTTGTGGTACGTTCACCTCTAAACCAGGAATTTCTTTAGCAAGTTTCACAATCAGATTGCGACGACGTTCGAAAGCAAGACGCATGGTTTCCACACATTCCTGCGAAGAATTGTAAGCGGCTTCTGCTGCTTTTTGGCTCACGGAGCATGGACCTGATGTATATTGTCCTTGCAGTTTATTGCAACCTTTCACAATCCATTCTGGAGCTGCGATGTATCCGATACGCCAACCAGTCATTGCATAAGCTTTGGAAACACCATTGACAATGATGGTACGTTCCTTCATACCTTCGAATTGTGCAATACTTTCGTGATGACCTATATAATTAATGTGTTCATAGATCTCATCTGCAAGCACAAAAACATCCTCATGTTTCTTAATAACATTGGCCAAACCTTCAAGCTCTTCCTTAGAATAAACACTACCAGTAGGATTGCTTGGAGAGCAAAGTATCAGCAAGCGAGTTTTCGGAGTAATGGCTGCCTCCAACTGTTCAGGAGTCATCTTGAAGTTCTGTTCAAAACCTGCATTCACAATGACTGGTGTTCCACCTGCCAATTTAGCCATCTGCGGATAGCTCACCCAATAGGGAGCAGGTATAATCACCTCATCGCCTGGGTTTACCAAAGCCATCACCGTATTGCACACGCTCTGCTTAGCGCCATTAGACACAAGCACCTCATTCACCGTATAGTCAAGATTGTTCTCGCGCTTCAATTTGACAACAATTGCCTTACGCAAGTCAGCATAACCCGGCACGGGCGAATATCTGGAATAGTTGTCGTCGATAGCTTGTTTGGCTGCGTCCTTGATGTGGTCGGGTGTATTGAAGTCCGGTTCACCAACGCTCATGTTGATTACATCCACACCTTGAGCCTTCATCTCACTGCTTTTCTGCGACATCGCCAATGTTGCCGACGGTGCCAATCTGTTCAATCTGTTAGATAGCTGTGCCATAATTTATATAACCTATAATGATTTATACTTGCAAAATTAATCATTTTATTCTTTTAAACGAAACAAAGACTTCTTTATTTCGCATTCCCCTAGCAAAATAGCACTATTTTGCATCTGTTTCCGACAGATGCAACGTATGTCCCATTCGTTCTTTCTTCGTCTTCAAATAATTGTAGTCATACTTGTTGGGCGATATTTCTATCGGCACATTCTCTACAATTTCAAGTCCATAGGCCTCTAACCCCACACGTTTCACAGGATTGTTCGTCATCAGACGCATCTTGTGCACACCGAGATACCTGAGCATTTGGGCGCCGCAACCATAGTCGCGCTCATCAGGCTTAAAGCCGAGATGCACATTGGCATCCACAGTGTCATATCCTTGTTCTTGCAGTTTATAGGCTTTGATCTTGTTCATCAGACCTATACCGCGACCTTCCTGCTGCATATAGATAAGCACACCCTTGCCTTCTTTTTCTATCATCTGCATAGCCTGATGCAACTGTTCACCACAATCGCACCGCTTACTTCCAAGTATATCACCCGTAGCGCAAGAAGAATGCACACGCACAAGCACACTTTCTTCTGGAGTCCAACTACCTTTGATGATAGCCATATGCTCCAACCCATTACTGGTTTGACGGAAAGGTATTAACTGAAAGTCACCGTATGCTGTGGGCAAATGCACCTGATCACCTACTTCTATAAGCGACTCTTTCTGCAGACGATAAGCTATCATATCCTTGATTGAGATAATTTTCAAGTTCCATTTCTCCGCCATTTCCTTCAGTTGCGGTAGACGAGCCATGGTTCCGTCTTCATTCATAATCTCCATCAAGGCAGCAGCTGGATACAGACCTGCCATCTTACAAAGATCAACAGCAGCCTCTGTATGTCCACTTCTACGCAGCACACCATTGTCTTGTGCATATAGTGGGTTGATATGTCCAGGTCGTCCGAAAGTCTGAGGCGTAGACGCTGGATCTGCGAGTGCTTTGATGGTGGCAGCACGGTCATGGGCGGAAACACCCGTTGTACAACCTTCCAACTTGTCAACTGTTATTGTAAATGGTGTCCCTAACACAGAGGTATTATCCTGTACTTGATGTGGCAAGTCCAATTCATCGCAGCGACTCAATGTGACAGGAGCACAGAGCACCCCTCTTGCATTCACGAGCATGAAGTTCACCTTTTCAGGTGTAATCATCTCTGCCGCAACAATCAAGTCACCCTCGTTTTCTCTGTCTTCGTCATCGACAACAATGACAAACTTTCCCTCCTTAAAGTCTTTCACAGCATCTTCGATGCGATCCAGTCTGATATCTTCCATATAATTATTTAATTATGTACTTATGATTTAATGTTATTCATTTGTTTCTGTATATCTCTGATTTGTTCCTCCACACGAACATTGTTATCGCAGATGGTGCGCAAGTCTTTATACAAGCGCATGCGGAATCTTATCATCCTACAATAGAAGAACACACCCAATGGCAGTATAATGACAGATGTCACATTGAGCCATCGGTGGTCAAACGGACGTGTATGCGCCTTAACCGACAATACAGGATAGCGATTTAGATAGACTACCAACTGGCGGTTGCGTGTGTTGTGTAAATCTTCAATAAGCGCTTCCAATTCTCCACTCACACGTTCAATCTCGTGGTCGGGTTTGTATTTGAAGAACACATTGATCGGGTTGGGCAACGACCGCAACCTATGTTCTTGCTCATAGCGTTCCACATCACGGGTCATCAGCGTCAATCTTTGAAGATCACCCTCATAGTCTGGACTATTGATAATCACATCTTTAGCATATAGATGACGTTTGACACGCATTCCCAACAAGCGGATGAAGAACTCACGATACATATCCATGCTAAACACAGTCGAATCGCCATTCGCCTTGTAGGTCACGAATATAGCCACTGGTGTCAGCACACCGAGTGCTAGCGTCTTGCCGAACCATATATCCCATGAGCCAAGACGCGCCATTCGATAGCCCGAATTGTCTAGAATATAATAGACGATAAACACCAGCACGGAGATGATAACAGGGAATCCTAATCCACCTTTTCGAATGATGGCACCCAAGGGAGCACCAATAAAGAAAAACAGCAAACATGACAATGCCAACGTAAACTTATTATACATCTCAATCACATGACTGCGTATCAGTCGGTCTCCTTCCGAGGTCATCATGCTCTTGAAGTCCAAATCGGTCACGTTTGACTGCACCTGATTCAGCGCAGCATTGGCAGACTGTTGTTGTTTCGCAAGAGGCATACGTGCAAATATTGTATCCAACTTTGCCGCCTTTCCAATAGCCAAAGCTTTCAGTGAATCTGCCCGAGACAAGTGGGGGACGGAATAAACCGAGCTCATGGCATAACGATAATAACTTCGTCCGATGCTGTCATACACATGATTGAGCGAATCCATACTCAGTTGGATTTGCGACAAACTCTTTCCACGCGCATCGTTAGACAAGCCGCCAGCATCAGCCATATTGAAATCGCCATCGAAATCCATCACAATTTTCTTGCATACAAATGTTTCCCTTCGATATGGCACACTAGCGGTGTTTCCAAAGTCTTGTGAGCGCATATTCTCGAACCATTCGCCGCTCCACAGTGTCATAACCAAATGTTTTTTTTCTGCCGTAGACTGTAGCATTGCCGAGTCTGCCAAGATAATGGCTGCATCCTCGTAACTATCGGTCATACGATAAATCATCACACCATAGAGTTTTCCCGAGTTCAAGTCCTTCCGTTCCACATAAATATTACTTTGCGGTACACCGTCATAGAAGATACCTTCAGGTATCTCAAGCTCGGGACTTTTTTGTTTCATCGATATCATCAGCTTGGCCAACTCCACATTGGCGTGTGGTCCAACTACGTTCTGAAACCAGAACGAACACAAACAAAGCATCACAGAGATGACCACCAGCGAACGAAAGGACTGCACCAACGAGATGCCGGCCGCCTTGATAGCAGTCAGTTCCGAGCTTTCACCCAAGTTACCGTATGTAATCAAAGAGGAAAGAAGAATGGCGAGCGGCAATGCTTGAGGCACAAGCATCAATGCCATATACCAAAAAAACTGCGCCAAAACATCCATTGACAAGCCCTTTCCGATAAGCATATCAATGTATTTCCAAAGGAATTGCATCATCAGCACGAACTGGCAGATGAAGAATGTTCCTATAAAGAGCAAGCTGAATTGTCGAGCTATAAATATGTCTAATTTCTTAAATCGAAGCATTATTAACTTTTAGATGTAGAAGACACACACCTTTCCAACTTGCAAAAGTAACACAAAAAAATTAGAGAAAGGTTCTTTTCTCGTTATTTTTTAGAATCACAGACCTGTAGAACGATGCAAGCGCTCCAAATCTTCCTCCCAAAGGTCTTCCATACTCTCCACATCATCGGGATAGGCAAAATCGGTTATCGTTAGTGTATAATTGCCCGTGAGTTCGCTTTTCATCATACCCAATTCCACATAGGATTCAGGGTCATCATCATTATCCCATTTAAAACGCATACGGTTTTCTTTCACCTTATTTAATATAGAAGCCGTATGAATGTCGTGATGCGTCCATGTTTCGCCCCACCGAAAGGTGAACGTTCCAGTTTTCTCCGTCACTTCGTCCGCCATCCAACGCTCCAATCCAGATGCCGTACTAATGAGCGACCATATCAAATTCCTTGAGCTCGAATTGAGCACACGCTCTATATAAATCTTCTTTTTTGCCATTTTGCTTGTCACTAATTGCCCTTCTAAATTGTTTCACGCCACAAAAATACAATAAAAATCATATATCAAAGAATTTTTCCTATGAAATATTTTGGAGTGTAAAAGAATTGTATTACCTTTGCACCCGCAAATCAGCAATAACTGATGGCGGGATAGCTCAGCTGGTTAGAGCGCATGATTCATAATCATGAGGTCC
>CAVKQP010000053.1:0-10919 GCA_963658165.1 Clostridium sp. CAG:302
TCCGCGCGGTACCACATGACCGCTACAACGGTACCATTGAGGCGATATTCTCAATGTATCTTCAAATAACTTAAAAACAACACGAATAGGAAATACATTATTATTCTTTTTCATGTCTATGAACATTTAGTATTATTGAATATCCCCTAATGTATTGTCTTATTCACGCAGAAATCATTGAACTGCGTAGCATAGCCATTGAATACGTTGATATCCACCTCACCTTTGATGCCACTCACACGCCCATCAGGACAAAGTTGCCAATAGATTAGTTTCACATCTGGTTTATATTCTCCGTAACGCGCTATCCACACCATATAGTGGTTCTTGATGTAGGGAGCAGACGGAAGATATTTGTTGACGAATTGTTGGCCTACGTAGAGTATTGGACGACAACCTGTGTGCGACTCAACGATATTGAGCCACGTCTGTATGCGAGAAAACATGTTCACCACACCTCCCATTTGTTCGATCTGTTTCGTGGTAGGCTCCACATCGAGCACTGGCGGAAAGTCTCCCTTGGTAAAACGGCTATATTTGAGAAAGAAGCGAGCTTGTTCGGCAGCACTCGACCGATGGGAGAAGAAATGATAACTGCCCACTCGCAGTCCACGCTTGCGTGCTTGCACGTAGTCATTGGAATAGAACGGATTGCGGAGTGTACATCCTTCTGTCGACTTGATGTATATGAACGAGACAGGAAAATCTACAGTTCCATCCACACGCTTCTTGCTGATGGTGCCGAGACTGACTATGCGGAGCTTACTCCAGTCGATGCCGTAGCGACGGCGCCCTATCACATGTTGATATTTGGAGATATCAATGCCATAGATCCGATCAGTGCGATAAACCACACGCTCGCCCAAGAATCGATCTGAGCGCCATTCTCCAGCACGGATGTGCTTGGTGGGCGACACGGAGAAGCCAAACACGCTACGCTGATCATCATCCCATTGCCCCTCATAATAAGTGCCGTCTGTCGATGTGAAGCATCCGTGTCCCTGTGCTTCGCCCGTCTGCGACAACTGGCCTTCATATACACCAGTGGAATCAGTACGCACACCACTCACAAGCGTGTCAGCATTCCATATGCCTTCTATCTTTCGGTGCCGCGCATCCACGATATATCCACGTCCTTGCCGACGACCTGCCGACCACTGTCCCGAATAGACAACGCTGTCACCTATCGAGAGCTCACCATAGCCCGCATATTTCCCATCCTTGAAACCGCCGCGATAGGTATAGTTTTTCCATACGTATACACCATTACCGTTCCATTTGCCTGCTTTCCAAAAGCCTGAGTAGCTCGACTGATTCTGTCCTGTCCACATGCCATAGCCATCAGGTTGACCATCGGCCACTTCCCCTTGATAGGTGCCATTCATCCAAGATATAGTGCGAGAACCACACGCCATCAACATCAGAAGTATGAACACTACAACAAATGTAAGACTGCAAAAACGTTTCATCGTGCACCTCCCTTCTTCAACAAGGATGACAACTCATCGACTCCTATCACCTTCCCGTGCCACGCTAAACCCAAGAAACAACCACGCTGACTGAATACTGGCGAACCATCGGATGCCAACAAACGCGGCACGTTGAACCTTCCTGAGGCATCTACCACATGTCCTGGTGAAAGTGAAGCCTCACTTTTCGTTGCATCAAAAGCAGGACCATTCATACCTCCATAACCCACAGTAAACACCAAATCACCCTCATGTGGATGACATGGTTGCCAACGATGGAACGACTGCGCACGGATGCCAGCGGGCGTAGATCCATCGGAAGTTCGCAGAAGTACAAAACCATGCTTATCTATCGTTGAGAGCGGACGGCAAGGATAACGCACCAACTTTCCTTTATCGTTGTGTGTCAGAAGTGTATACTCCATGATATGCATAGCCTCAACCTTCGCCCCTTGACGCACGCTACGCAACAAGGCGAGGATATGAGCCACCGAATCTTTTTCATGGCGCACCTTCACCGCATACTCCGATACCGAGTTGAACCCTTCATCCTGTACGCCGTGCACATTAAGATAATAGGTCAGTTCTGCGGCTTTGTGCGTGAGTTCCTCTTCTTTTTGCTGCAAATGGTTTATCTCACGAGTCACCAACTGGGCGCCGAAACGATTCACAAGCGTGCGCACACTATCGCCATGACCTGCTACATGTGCCACCATCCTCCCCCGACACGTTGGCAAAAACATACCTGTGCGTATCCAGCAAGCAGACGAATAACTCACCGTAGGCATACCCGAAGCCGTGGTGTCAATACGCTGAAAAAGCGTATCGGGAGTCAAGGCATTGAAACAAAAAATTCTTTTCCCATTCACGTTGACAGCATAATACGATCGGCACTCTACCAGCACCGCACTATGCTCCATCTGCTCACGCGAAGTGGGTAGGTATGACATTACCTCCACGACCAGCAATAAGGCAACGATGGCGATGGCGGCACACACCACAACACGCTTCATGAGAACTTTGGAAATCTTCATACCTTCCTTCTATCTTGACTTTATTTGTTGAAATGACTTGTGAAATACAAATATAATGCTTTTCAGACGGAACAGTTGGACACCTCTTATTATTTAATACAAAATAACTATTCACGACAACTTGTACGGATTTGTATCTTTTCGCATCTACTGCGCCACGTCTCTCTTGGCTTTTACCTATCTTTGCAAACACAAAACCAATAAAACTAAAGATGATGACAGTAACCTCCTTATTGCTCGCTGCCATGTCCGCCCTCCCCCTTTCTGGGAATCACGGTGTGGAGTGCAAAGGCAACTACATCCCTGAAGGAAAAAATTTCGTATGTGTGAACGGTAATAATCGTTATACACGCGCACTCTACGGCAGTCGGAACGGCTATCGTTTGGAAACAAGCGACCGTCCCATTTTCGCCATCTACAAGAAAAATGACAACCGCAACATCCGCTTCCGATTGACTTGCGGTGATATCTCCATGCAACTTGACTCTACGTCATACTGCCGTGCCAGCTACACCGCCAACCGACGCGACTACACCCTGCGCGACAGCAAGTGGGGCGATGGCGAAGTGACTATTTCCCTCGTGTCGTTCCTCGGTAGCGAGGGCGGCATATGGAAGGTGACTGCCAAAGGGTTTAAAGAGTCTATCAAGATAGAAGCCATCGTTTGCGAAACGACCACCAACAAGATGGTGCGCAATGGCGACATCGGCAACTTCCGCAACCCCACTCAGTTTGATGCAGCAGCAAATCCACAACATCTGCAGAGCGTGGTCGCCCAATTGACCACTAAAAATACCACTGCCTTCTTCTTGCTTGAAGACACCCAGATATCTACAGGTAAGAATCAAGTACTCGCCACTCGCTACGAACAAGCTGAAGCAGCTCGTAACGCCTTTGCATCGACCGTAAACTTCGATACTCCCGATGCCTATCTGAACCCCATTGGTGGGACAATGGTCGTAGCCGCCGACGGCGCTTGGGACGGCACCGTGTGGAACCATGGCGCCGTGGGATGGCGCATGCCGTTGCCAGGATGGCGCGCCGCCTATATGGGCGACTTCCTTGGCATGCCCGACCGCCAACGCACCCACTTCACCGCCTATGGCAACAGTCAGGTGACCGATGTACCCGCCACCATACCCCACCCCACACCCGACCCTGAGAACAATCTGGCACGTGGCATCTACAAGTGGGGCACACCGATGTATAGCAATGGTTATATCTGCCGTGCACCCAACAAGAACAACCAGTTCAACCACTATGACATGAATCTGGTCTATATCGATGAGTTGCTTTGGCACTTCCAATTTGATGCCGACACCACCTACATGCGACAGATGTGGCCCGTCATCAAGCGTCATTTGGAATGGGAAAAACTAAACTGGGACCCCGACAACGATGGCCTCTATGATGCCTACTGCTGCATTTGGGCAAGCGATGCTCTGCAATACAATAGTGGTGCTGGCACCCACTCGTCGGCATATAACTATCGTGGCAACCTGTTGGCTGCACGCGTAGCAGAAATCATCGGCGAAGACCCCACTCCTTATCGTGAGGAAGCCAACAAGATTCTGAAAGCCATGAACAGCCGCCTGTGGCTCGACAAAGAAGGACACTGGGTGGAATTTCAAGACTTCATGGGATTGAAACGCCAACACAAGAGTGCCGCCCTTTGGAGCATCTATACTCCCATTGACTGTGGATCTTGCAGTGACGAACAGGCATTCCAAGCTACGCGCTACATAGACCGCGACATACCACACATTCCTTTCCGCTACAAGGGCGAAGACTATGCCACCGTGAGCACCTCCGACTGGATGCCCTATGATTGGAGCATCAACAACGTGGCTATGGGCGAAGTGATGCATACCGTGCTCGCCTACTATCAGGCAGGACGCACGGAAGAGGCATACAAACTGCTGAAAAGTTGTGTGCTCGATTTCATGTATTTAGGTTCAAGCCCTGGCAACTTCGGACAGATTTCACAGTTTGACCGTGCGCTTGGCGAGAGCTACCGCGACTTCTCCGATGTGACAGGCATTTCTTCACGCGCCTTCATCCAAGGTCTCTACGGCATCACACCCGATGCCCTTTATGGTCGCTGCATCATCCGTCCAGGATTCCCTGCAGCATGGGACAGCGCATCCATCCATACACCCTATCTTGACTATTCGTTCAAGCGCATCAATGGCAAGGAGGTTTACACCGTGAAACAGCGTTTTGCCCGTCCACTGCAAATCGTGATGAGACAAAACATTGGTAATGGGAAATACATAGACACACCCTTTACAACAGACTCAATACAGACTATTGTCTTGCCTATCCGCCCTAAAGAGATAGAGCCCGCATTGGAGCCTCGCACACAAGAAGAAGCTAAGGGTACTGCCTTCAACGATGTGAAGACTACTGATTGTCGCATGGTTAACATAACCCCGCTGTTCAACTCATCGGTTGCCGACATCTTCAAGAACGAATATCTCACGCCACGTTCACCCTACACCACACTCAGTCTGCCTAAGCAAGGCATCGGCGACTGGTGTTCTACCAAGCGTACTGCCAAAATCGATGATACGAAACTGCGTTCGCTTGCTACAAACGATGTGTTCAAGGCTGTTGATATTCCATTCCTCACACCGCAAGAGGGCAAGAACATTGCCTATACATCACTCTGGGACAACTATCCCGACAACATCACCTTCCCGCTCAAAGGCAAGGCATCACACGCCTATCTGATGATGGCAGGTAGCACCAACCCCATGCAGAGTCGCATTGCCAATGGCATCATCACCGTCACTTACACCGATGGTACAACCGACTGCCTCGAACTGAGCAATCCCGACAACTGGTGCCCCATAGAACAAGACTATGCCGATGACGGCAAGGCGTTCCGTCTCGCCTACCCACGCCCCTATCGTGTGGGATTGTCTACCGGCAAAGTAAGCCGCACCCTCTTTGAAGACATGCACCTGCAAGCCAACAAGAAACTGGGCGACCAACCCAGCAGCAAACAGCAGATGCTCTTCATTCCTGGTGGCGCAGCACAACTGATAGATATGCCACTCAATCCGAAGAAGAAGCTCCGCTCGCTCACCCTCCGCACACTCGCCAACGATGTGGTCATGGGTGTGATGAGCATCACATTGCAAAAGTAAAAATAATCCATATACAAGAGGGGGCACCGCCAATCTACGGGGGTGTCCTCATTGTTAAATTTTAGTTAAAAGAGAGACGACCATGTTTCCCCCTTCCCCATTATTACTTACCTTTGTCATAAAATAGAACAATATTAAATCATCAGAACTATTATCTAAATTCAATAACCATTAAAAACATTTGTTATGAACAAAACTTTACTTCAAGCTCTTTTTGTAGCCACAAGCCTTGTGGCAGGTTCGGTGAGCACGTCTGCCGACACCAAGGATCTCAAGCCTGTGCAAACCACCCAAATTAAAAGCTCTAATGGAGACGGGGTGATGTACGACGCTAATGCCACTACTTGGACATGCTCTCAATCCAAAGTGGCTAGCAATGCATTTTCAGCACAAAGCGGCGACAACTACCCCGGTCCTGTCATCCTGACCAAATTTGACGCTTCCTCTACACTCTCAGGCCAGGCATTGCAAAAAGCTACATTGAGCATCACATCCGTGTGTAACGTATCTAAAAGGAATTCCAATGTGCAAGTAGCACAAGTGGGAACAGGATGGGACGCTACCACCGCCACATGGAACAACACCAATACTGCCGAAATCTTGAATGCCGTCAACATTGATGAGACAAACACTGGTGTAAACGTCGCTACCAGTACAAAGACCATTACCATTGATGTCACCAACTATCTCAATGCCAGCACAGACAAGACCATCGGATTCGGCATCTACACCTATACTGCCCGCGAGCAGTTGGTTTCCGACATCACTTTAAAGCTCGAATATCTTGATGCCTCAAGCATTACTACCTATACCGTCAAATATGTGGACGCACAAGGAAATGAGATTAAAACCAGCACACAAGGCAAAGGAAATCAAGGTCAGGTGGTAGAACTTTCCGACAAGGAGAAGACTGCTGTCTACAGCTCCGATGGTAGCAAAAAATATGTCTATGATAGTGACGATACCGCCAGCAAGAATCTTGCCGCTGATGGCAGCACAGTCATTACCGTGAAATTCCGTGAGGCAAACACCTGGAGTTATACACTGAAATGCGTTGACGGCGATGGCAACACGCTGAAAGAAATTCCAGGTAAAGCCTTTGAAGGAGAAACCGTAAAGCCCGGTTATCCATACGCCCTTAATGTAAACGGCACACTCTATACCACAGATAAAACTAAGAGCGCTGACAAGAAGGGATTCCAAATGTCATTTGCCTTGACCGAAGATGGCCTTGCAAAGGAAATCACCTATGCTGCTTCTGAAACCACAGACGTCGTTTATTTGGCAGAAGGCGAAGAAATCGAAGGTACAACTGCATGTGGTAACGGCAATACTGCGATACGTAGTTCTTTAGGCGGTTCTGCCTATGTCGACAAAGAAGAGGGAATCAACCTCACCACCCTCAAGGCTGGAACTTACAAGATTCACGCCATCCTTTGCGACGCAAACAAGACACCATCTGCAGAATTCAAGTTCACAGCTGGCACAAAGGAAGTTTCTGTCGTTGCAGGCACTATCAACTGGGATGAGCAAGCTACTGACGAGTTCACTTTGACAGAAGACACGCAAGTAATCATTCAGAAAGGCGGAAACACCAACCAAGGTCTCGACCTTATTTATATCACTGGTACCGCTAACGCTACGGGCATCAACAACGTGAACGCTGCCGCTCAAACTGAGGGTGCTTACTACAACCTCCAAGGCATGAAAGTAGAAAAACCTGTCAAGGGTCTCTACATCCACAATGGCAAGAAGGTTGTCGTAAAATAACTCATTCATTTGCCCCTATACAAGAGGATGTGTCAAAACTGGCACATCCTCTTTTTTATTTGCAGTAAAACACATTGGTAAAGACCTGTAAGAAGTCTATTGGAATGGTGGAAGAAGTTAATTGAGAAGGATGCGTCACGGTCGTCAACAAGTGTGATGGCGATCGTCAACCGTTCTGATGACGTTCGTCAACAGCCGTGATGACATTCGTCAGCAATCTTGTTGACGTTCGTCAAATATGATAGACAGTTAAGTTCTTACATTATCAAAGCAAGGTATCTTTACCATTTAACCCTAATGACCGATTAAGGTTATCGCTATCCCAATCCTCGTTCTGCCCAATCGCCCCGGTCGAGGTTGCGGTAGCCTATGGCTTCGGCGATATGTTCAGAACGCACTGTCTCGCTAGCAGCAAGGTCGGCAATGGTGCGCGCCACTTTCAAAATACGGTTGTAGGCACGGGCAGAAAGGGAGAGTTTCTCCATCGCCATACGAAGCATACGAATGCCTGCTTCATCGGGTTCTGCATATTGGTGTATCATCCGCTCGGTCATCTGGGCATTGCAATGAATGCCTTTATGGTCTTTATAACGAGCTTCCTGTATATGACGTGCCTTGATGACACGCTCACGAATGGCACTACTCGGTTCACCCTGTGCTGCTGTTGAAATGTCGCTGAAAGGTACTGGCGTTATCTCACACTGTATGTCGATACGATCGAGCAACGGGCCACTTATTTTGTTCATGTAACGTTGTATCTGACCGGGCGTACACACACAGTGATGAGTAGGGTCACCATAATAACCGCAAGGACATGGGTTCATCGATGCCACAAACATGAACGAGCAAGGATATTCTATCGTGTATTTTACACGCGAGATGGTAATCTTGCGGTCTTCAAGGGGCTGGCGAAGCACTTCTAGAGTAGACTTGTTAAACTCAGGAAGTTCATCGGCAAACAAAACACCATTATGAGCCAGCGATATTTCACCAGGCTGCGGATTGGTTCCTCCGCCGACCAATGCCACTTGCGAAATGGTATGATGGGGAGAACGGAATGGACGCTGCGAAATGAGCGAAGTCTCAGGAGAAAGTTTTCCTGCGATAGAATGAATCTGTGTGGTCTCCAAGCTCTCCGACAAAGAAAGCGGCGGAAGGATGGATGGCAAACGTTTCGCCATCATAGACTTGCCTGATCCAGGAGGACCAATCATAATCAAATTGTGTCCACCAGCCGCAGCCACTTCAAGCGCACGTTTCACAGACTCTTGTCCGCGCACATCGGCAAAGTCTAAATCGAACTTGTATTGATGCTCATAAAATTCTTTCCTAGTGTCTACTACTGTCGGTTGATAATCGGATGCTCCATTAAGAAACTGCACCACATCAATGAGCTTCTCCATGCCATAGACCTCCAAATTATTGACCACAGCCGCTTCACGCACATTCTGACTGGGCACTATCAGACCTTTGTAGTGATCTTTACGTGCCTGTATGGCTATGGGGAGACACCCGCGGACGGGCTGAAGGGTGCCATCAAGACTCAATTCACCCACCAACATATAGCGGTCGAGCATCTCTTGTTGCACTTTGCCAGAGGCAGCAAGAATACCTATCGCCAATGGCAAGTCGAAGCCACTGCCTTCCTTACGCAAGTCGGCAGGAGCCATATTGACTGTGATGTCTGCCACGGGAAACTTGAAACCACTATTGGGCAATGCTGCCATCAGTCGTTCACGACTTTCTTTTACAGCACCATCCCCCAATCCTGTGAGATGATACAGCACACCTCGGGTGATGTTCACTTCTACGGTCACAGGGGCGACATGCAAGCCGTTAACAGCGGCACTATAGGTTTTTGCGAGCATAAGGTTTGTAGAATTTGATAGAATTTGGAGGTACTAAAGCTTTTCAAGCCTTTCTCTGAGAGCGATGGCATTGAGGCCACGGGCAACAACCTTGCCATGCACGATGAGCAGATTGTCGGGCACATTGCCTACACCCAATTGTTTCAGCACGGGAGTATCAAACATTTTCCCGTCGCAGATGGTGGGCCAGGATATGGAATCGCGCTCCATGTTTATCCGGCATTCGCGTTGGCTTCCATCTAAGCAGATGCTAACCACACGCAAGCGGTTGCCTTTATGTCGTTGTTGTTGCTTGAGCATTCGTTGTATGTTCTGACTGTCAAAATTCCACGATGCCCAAACCGTGACGACACCTATATCTGAAGAAAGATGCTGATTGCTCACGGGCTTACCATTGATATCCATTGCACTAAAACGTGGCAATGGCTGATTGGTTGACAACTTATTGGCTTGGTCTGCTAGGTTGCGCAACTTTCCTAGCCACACATTGTCTGTCTGCGCCTTTGCGAGTTGCTCCAGCAACACCGTAGCACGAACGAAATCGGCATCGGGCTGCTGCATAAAATAGCGACGCACCAGATAAACAGACACTGGAGAATCGGGATGTTCACCGATAAACTCTTCTGCATACTTCCTCATCTCTGGCGGAGAAGCCTGCAAGATGCGCTCTCGGAAATCGTTCATCAGTTCGTTGTCTTTGGTACCTTTCACTTCCATCTGCTTCAAGTGGGAAGCATCGGCAGATATACTAACCGACTTTCCGGGTTCGGCAAAGACGGGTTGCTCAGAGAAGTTTGGGAAAACGAGCATGAGAACTGACGGGCGTGTGCATGCTACCTCATAGGTAAATCGACCACCGTTCACCTTGATAGTATCAACACCCGCCGTGCTTCCGTCGCTACTATATACATAAAACTCACCCTGGTTTAGGTTGAGAAAGTGGCCTTCAATCTTGAAGTGATCACTTGAAGTGCCACAAGAAACCAAAACCAGGGTGAGTAGTAGAAGATATGATAATCTCTTCATCTACATGATTATTTGCTTACCTTGCTGAGTTCAAGGTCGTTGGCTGCATACTGAGCGAGCTTTGGATCCTTCTGAACTGCGGTGCGCAAGCAAGATGCTGCTGTGGTGTTATCACCTTGGCGAGCAGCGAGGAGAGCCTGAAGATAATAGCTCATGCCATCCTTGTTCTTGATGTTGCGCAGTGTAGCGTCTGCAGAAGCATAATCCTTGTTGAGAATCTGTGCAAGAGCGGCGCTGTTGTTATCAGAACCCTTGAGATAATCCTGAGCCTGAGCATAGTTACCCTTGGCAATATTCAAGTTACCAAGCACCTGGTTAAGACCATTGGCTTCATTTGCTTTTGCTACGTAAGACTCAGCCTGCTGCAGATTACCGTTCTTCAAAGCGATGAGTGCAAGGTTGGCATTAGCCTCAGGTGACTTCTGGTCTGCACCGAAAGCCTTCTGCAGATAGCTATTTGCCTCAGCCTCGTTACCCTTATTGAATGCCATCGCAGCGGCATTGTTATAGGTGCGATAGTCGTTGGGATAGAGTTCTGCTGCCTTCTTATAGATTTCTTCTTTCTTGTTGGCATCATCGGTGAGCGTTGCACAATAAAGC
>CAVKQP010000054.1:0-10778 GCA_963658165.1 Clostridium sp. CAG:302
CCTCTATGCCGCTTGCCACGACGAGGGCGCAGACCTTGCCATTGGCTCACGCTATGTCACGGGTGTCAATGTGGTAAACTGGCCCATCGGCCGCGTACTGATGAGCTATTTCGCTTCGCAATATGTGCGCACGGTGACAGGATTCGATGTGCACGACACCACAGCAGGTTTCGTTTGCTACAAGCGCCAAGTGCTCGAAACCATTCCACTCGACGACATCCGCTTCAAAGGCTACGCTTTCCAGATAGAAATGAAGTTCACCGCCTACAAGATAGGCTTCCGAATCAAGGAAGTGCCCGTCATTTTCGTCAACCGTCGTGAGGGCACCAGCAAGATGAGCGGCGGCATTTTCGGAGAAGCGTTCTTCGGAGTGATGCGACTCAGATGGGACGGATGGTTCAAAAAGTATCCCAAGAAACCATGACAATTCAAGACACCACCACTTTATATGCTACCCTGCCACAGGTAGGAGCACTCACAAAAGTCCTGAAGGACGAGACCGCACAGACTGTCTTCCTTCAGGGCTTGTTGGCTTCAGCCGCTCCTGTTCTTTTCTCCGCCATAGCCCCTCGCACAGACCGGGTGATGGTCTTTGTTTTGCAGGATGCCGATGAGGCTGGATATTTCTACCACGACATGACCCAGTCACTGGGCATCGGACAAGTGTTTTTCTATCCTTCTTCCTATCGCCGCGCCGTGAAATACGGACAGCGCGATGCTGCCAACGAAATATTGCGCACCGAGGTGCTGAGCAAGATAGCGCAGCATCGCGATGGCTATCTCTACGTGGTGACATGCCCCGAAGCGCTGAGCGAACTTGTGGTATCAAAGACTCGACTCGATGAGCGCACCATTGTGCTCCAAGCAGGACAGACCATCGACATCATGAAGTTGGAGAAGCAGTTGCGTGAACTGGACTTTCAAGAAACCGACTATGTGTATGAGCCGGGACAGTTTGCCGTGCGCGGCAGCATCATCGACGTCTATTCCTATAGTTCAGAATACCCCTTCCGCATCGATTTCTTTGGCGATGAGATTGACACCATCCGCACGTTCGAGGTGCAAACCCAGTTGTCTAAAGACCAACGCACAGAGATTGAGATTGTCCCAGAGTTAGCCTCAACGGCAGAAGAAAAGATGCCCTTCACCAGTTTTCTGCCTTCCGACACCATCTTTGTGGTCAAAGACCTTGCCTTTATCCGCGATGCCATTGACCATATCTATCAGGATGGCTTTTCTTCACAAGCCCTGACAGAACGACTAGAAGGGGCTACCGAGATGGAACAACAGGAGATTGTACGCGATATGAAGCGCGAAAGCCAACTAGTCAGTGCCTCAGTGCTGATGGAGGGCATGGCACGTTTCCGTCGCATTGAGTTTGGTCACGCCCCCACAGGCACGCCCAATGCCACCTTGAAATTCAACATTTCGCCACAGCCACTGTTCCACAAGAACTTCGAGTTGCTGGAACAATCGCTCGAAGACTATATCCTCAAGGGCTACCATCTCTACATCTTCGCCGATAGCGAAAAGCAGAACTTGCGTCTGAAAGATATCTTCAGCGAAATGGCAGAACAAAAGCATCGCCAGCCCATCACCTTTCTTCCAGTCGACAAGACGCTCCATGAGGGTTTTGCCGACAACGACTTGCGCGTGTGCTTCTTCACTGATCATCAGATATTCGATCGCTTCCACAAATACAATCTGCGCTCCGACGGGGCACGTGCAGGCAAGATGGCACTCTCGATGAAGGAGTTGCAAGAACTTGACCCTGGCGACTTCCTTGTACACGTAGACTTCGGCATCGGCAAGTTTGGCGGTCTGGTGCGTGTGCCTACGGGCGATTCATACCAAGAGATGATACGCATCATCTATCAGAACAACGACATTGTCGATGTGTCTATCCACTCGCTCTACAAGATATCCAAGTATCGCAACAACGGTGCGGGCGAAGCGCCACGACTGAGCACGCTCGGCACGGGAGCATGGGAACGGCTGAAGGAGCGCACCAAGAAGAAGATTAAGGACATAGCCCGCGACCTTATCAAGCTCTATGCCAAGCGTCGGCATGAGAAGGGATTTGCCTTTAGCCACGACTCCTTCATGCAGCACGAACTTGAAGCGAGCTTCCTCTATGAGGACACCCCCGATCAAATGAAGGCGACACAAGACGTGAAAGCCGACATGGAAAAGGCAAAACCGATGGACAGACTCGTCTGCGGCGATGTAGGATTTGGCAAGACCGAGGTGGCTATACGCTCAGCTTTCAAGGCTGCCTGCGACAGTAAACAGGTGGCAGTGCTCGTTCCGACCACCGTGCTCGCCTATCAGCACTATCAGACCTTCCGCAAAAGGCTTAAGGATTTCCCCGTGCGAGTGGACTATTTGTCGCGTGCGCGCACTGCCAAACAGACGCGCGAGGTGCTCGCAGACCTCAAGGCGGGCAAGATAGACATACTCATCGGCACCCACAAGCTCCTCGGCAAGAGTGTGGAATGGCACGACTTGGGACTGCTCGTCATCGATGAAGAGCAGAAGTTCGGTGTGTCTACCAAGGAGAAACTGCGCAAGTTGAAGACCAACATCGACACGCTCACCATGTCTGCCACACCAATTCCGCGCACTCTGCAGTTCTCGCTCATGGGTGCTCGCGACATGAGTATCATCCGCACACCGCCCCCAAACCGATACCCCATACAGACTGTGCTCCAGTCGTTCGGTAGCGAAATCATTGCCGATGCCATCAATTTCGAGATGAGCCGCAACGGACAAGTGTATTTCGTGAACGACCGTATCAACAACCTACAGGCTCTGGCAGACCTCATACACAAGTATGTGCCCGATGCACGCGTGGCAATAGGCCATGGGCAGATGCCACCCGAACAGTTGGAAAAAATACTCATGGGCTTCATGAACTATGACTACGACGTGTTGCTCTCGACCACCATCGTCGAGAACGGCATCGACATCTCCAATGCCAACACCATCATCATCAACGATGCACACCGCTTCGGACTGAGCGACCTCCACCAGATGCGTGGGCGCGTGGGGCGCAGCAACCGCAAGGCTTTCTGCTATCTGCTGGCGCCACCCAAGTCGGTGCTTACACCCGAAGCACGCCGCCGCTTGGAAGCACTCGAAAACTTCTCAGAACTGGGCAGCGGATTCAACCTCGCCATGCAAGACCTTGACATACGTGGAGCGGGCAACTTGCTCGGTGCGGAACAGAGTGGCTTCATGGAAGACTTGGGCTACGAGACCTATCAGAAGATATTGAACCAAGCCGTCACCGAACTGAAAAACGATGAGTTCGCCGACCTTTACACCACCAAGATGGCAGAGGGCGAAGACATCACTGGCGACGAATTCGTAGAAGACTGCGCCATGGAGAGCGACTTGGAAATGTATTTCCCCGACAACTATGTGCCGGGCAGCAGCGAGCGCATGCTTCTCTACCGTGAGTTGGACAGCATCGAAGACGAAGACTCTCTGCAGGCTTATCGCCAGCGACTGGTGGATCGCTTCGGTCCAGTGCCCCGCCAAGGCGAGGAGTTGCTGCGTGTAGTGCTGCTCCGCAAGCAAGGCAAGCGGTTGGGATGCGAGAAGATACAACTCAAGCAAGGGCGCATGCAGCTACACCTCGTGGCCAACCAGCAGAGTGCCTACTACAAGAGCCGTGCCTTCGACCGCATCATCAACTATGCCACACGCCATCCGCGCGAATGTCTTCTCAAGCCCGTGGGAGGCAAGCCCGTACTGCTCGTCAAGCCCGTGACAAGCGTTGAACAAGCAGCAACCATCCTGAAAGACATACAAAACACCGAAGTATGATTGACACACGTCTACAAGAACAATAGAAAATGACACCGCAAGACAAACGTAACTCATTCTTAAAACTGCATCTCAGCGTGATGCTGGCTGGCTTCACAGGCCTGTTCGGCAAACTCATCACCCTCAACGAGGTAGACATCACGTGGTATCGCATGTTTTTCACCGCCCTCATCTTGCTCGTCTTCACAGGTTTGCCACGTGTAGAATGGAAGAAGCTGCTTCAAATAGCAGGTTGTGGCGCACTTTTGGGCACACACTGGATGCTTTTCTATGGCTCCATCAAGGCAAGCAACGTGTCTATCGGTGTGGTGTGCTACGCCTTGGTGGGCTTCTTCACCGCCTTTTTCGAACCCCTCATCTTCCGCCGCCGCGTAGCTTGGATTGAGGTTTTCTTCGCATGCATCACCCTATTGGGATTGATCTGCATTTTCTCTTTCGACACGCGCTACCGCTACGGCATCATGATAGGCACGCTCTCGTCGGCAACGGCAGCCCTCTACACCACCCTCAACAAGAAGGTTTCCGTTGGTGTACGCAGCCGCACCATGCTGATGTACCAAATGAGTGGCGGACTGATAGGGCTGAGTCTTATCATCCCCATCTATCTGCATTTCTTTCCGTCTGCCACCCCCGTCATCGTGTTGCCCGATGGTAACAACCTGTGGTGGATGCTCTGCCAAGCTCTATTCTGCACTGCCGGACTTTATATCTTGCAAATCCAGGTATTGAAAAGCCTATCTGCGTTCACCGTCAACCTCACTTACAACTTAGAGCCGTGCTACACCATCCTCATGGCATTCGTCTTTTTCGGAGAAGCACGTCAGCTCAACCTATCGTTCTACGCCGGCATTGCTCTCATCATTCTGAGCGTCAGCATGCAGACCATACGTGGATTGCGCAAGGGCAAATAGCCGTGTAGCGCGCACGAAAGAATGACTCTATTTTTTTTGCTGAGGGCATTTTCATAAAAATTTCGGCTTAAAAAATGCACTAGGCTGCAATGGCCAACGCACTAGGCTGCGATGACGATTGCACTATAGTGCGTTGGCCATCGCACTATAGTGCATTTTTTATGGATTACTTCAACATTAATTTTGCATTATCGGGGGAATAGCGTAACTTTGCAAACGCATTGGTTCACTGCAGAAGTGATTAAAAGGGAATTAGGTGGAAATCCTAAGCAGTCCCGCTGCTGTGAGTTGTCCTTTGACGAGACGAACATGAAGCCACTACACATTGTCGGGAAGGCGTTCGTACTCGGGCAACGAGCCAGAAGACCTGCCATTGACACGCGTCGTGCACGATAGCCTCGTGGATTGGGCAAGCACGATTTACACCTTACGGATTTCTATGCTGACATTACTCGTAGATTCACTCATCACACTCTCCTCCGTGGTATGCGTAGGCGAGAAGCCGCACTATCTCACTCCATCACAGCGTTTGGCGGGTGAGCAATTGCAGAGTCTGTCTACCTCATCGGTGGCTGACGCACTCAAATACTTCTCGGGCGTGCAGATTAAAGACTATGGTGGACTGGGTGGACTGAAGACTGTGAACGTGCGTTCGCTCGGTTCGCAACACGTGGGCGTGTATCTCGACGGCATCAGAATCACCAATGCACAAAACGGACAAGTAGACTTGGGCAAGTATTCTCTGTCGAACATGGAATCGGTGTCGCTCTACAATGCCAACAAGAACGAACGCTTGCAGTCGGCATCTGAATATGCCTCGGCAGCCACGGTCTACATGCAGACACGCCGCCCCGACCGCACTACCCTGCAGGGCGAGTATGGCAACGGGTCGTTCGGACTCAACAAGGCTAAGGTATACGCTTCGCTGAAGGGATTGGCATTCATCGATGCAGAATGGCAACATACGGATGGCGACTACAAATTCCGCTTCCACTCGGCAGCGGAAGACACTACGGGCGTGCGCCACAATTCGGATATAAGGTTCTATCGCATCGAGGCAGCTGCTTTCCACAAGGGACTATCCACCCACATCTACTATTACAACTCGGAACGGGGATTGCCTGGACCAGTGGTGCGCCGACTGTCTGACCAGTGGGACTCTACCGACCGGCAATGGGATCAAAACTTCTTTGCACAAGCAAGCTACAAGCATTTGTGGCAAGACTTCGGGTTGAAAGCCAACCTAAAGTATGCCTACGACTACTTGCACTACTTGCAGGATCCGAAGACCAATGCCGCTGCCATGTATTGCAACAACCACTATGCCCAACAAGACCTGTATGGTTCGGTGGCTGCATCGTATAACAACAGTTGGCTATCGGTCACCGCATCGACCGATTTGCGCTGGGCCGACCTCAACTGCGATGTCTATGGGTTCAACTATGTCTATCGCCTCGACTCCAAGAGTCTGCTTTCTGCCATCCTTGCATGGCACGGACTGGAAGCCAATGTGGCGTTGCTCTACACCCACATCGCCGATCACACACGCGAAGAAGCGCAACCGCTGAGCAAGCTATCGCCCATGTTCTTGGCAAGCTACAAGTGGGGCAACTGGGTGGTACGTGCCTATCACAAGCGCATCTTCCGCAGTCCGACACTCAACGACCTCTACTACACACTGGTGGGCAACACGCATCTGCGACCCGAATACACCTCGCAATGGGATGCGGGCGCAGACTATCGTGACCGCCACCTGCACCTGTCGGTAGATGCCTACTACAACCGCATCACAGACAAGATTGTGGCAATACCGATGAAGAGTCAGTTTCGTTGGTCGATGGTCAACTTCGGCAAGGTGAAATCCTTAGGTTTGTCGCTCACAGGTGGCTATGAGGGACAATGGCAGAAGTTCTCGCTCGCTGCCAATGCCAACTACACCTGTCAGCAAGACCGCGAGGTAAGCGAGCCTGGCACGCCCGACTACAAACACTATGTGCCCTACTCGCCCCTTCACTCAGGCTCGCTCATCGTCGACCTAGGCTACAATGGCTACTCGCTCTGCACCTCTATGCTCTACACGGGCGAACGTTTTGCACTCATCTCGAACAATAGCGACGACCTGCTCTCCGATTGGTACACCATCGATCTGAAGCTGAACAAGCGCTTCCCGATAGGCCATCACACCTTGCAGACTACCCTTGAGTGCAACAATGTGACCGATTCGCGCCACGAAGTAGTGAAACGCTACCCTATGCCGGGGCGCAACTATAAGTTTACAGTGAGATATGAATTTTAGACACCTTATATATATATATATCGTCTGCGTGCTCGGAGCCTGTTCGCTGGAACCCGACGACGGAACGACACAGCCCTCTCCCACCCAGACAGACGACCGTCTGCTGGTGCTCTGCGAGGGTCTATGGGGTCTCGACAATTCGTGCATCACACTGATAGACCACGGCACGCTGACCAACAAGTGGTATCAGCAGCACAACCCGGGGCAGCATCTCGGCGACACAGGCAACGACATCCTGCTGGTGAACGACACCCTGATAGCCGTGTCGGTGAACTGGTCGAACATCATACAATATATGTATCCCGATGGCACTGCCATCACCGCCACCGAAGACATACCCAACAACCGATGTCTCGCCACCGACGGCAAGCGCTATCTCTACTGCACGTCGTATGCCAACAATGGGTACGTGGCAAAGATAGACCTGACTTCTAAACGCATCGTAGCAACTTGCCCTGTCGGTTATGAGCCTGAGGGCGTCGCCTACTATGATGGTAAGCTCTTCGTTGCCAACACGGGCGGCTATGCCTTCCAGTCGGGGCACGACTACGAACAGACCGTTTCGGTCATCGATGCGGAGACCATGCGCGAGCTGAAACGCATAGACACGGGGTGCCCCAACCTCTATGGGCGCATGTCGCAATGCGGACAATTCCTGTGCATCAACTCGCGAGGCGACGGCAAGGAGCATAGTGAGAAGTCGATTGTGCTAAATATGGCGAACGAGGAGTTCCGTGTCTATGACTTCCCCACCACCTACAGCTGTGCCTATGGCAGCAAGTTCTACACCATTGGAGCGGCAGACAACAACACGATGGGGGAAACCACTTACTCCATACACACCATCAGTCTGCCCTCGCTACAGGTAGAAGACGGCATGTCGGAATACAGTTCCGCCGAACCAGTCATCAAACAGATGCAAACGCCATACGGTATCTACATCTCTCCCTATTCAGGACACCTCTATGTGGCGGACGCCCGAGGCAACTCTACCAACGGCTACGTCTATGAGTTTGGCACCGATGGCACACAACTGAACCGCTATTTGCTCCGTGGGCTCAACCCCGGACACTTCCTGGCACTGCCAGATAATTAATAGACACAAACATTTATCAACCCAAAAACAAATGAGTATGAAGAAACAACTACTTCTTATCGCCACAGCGTTGCTCACTCTGTCGGGACATGTACATGCCTCCAACAGCGAAAGCGAGCTGAATGCTGTGTGTGTGAATCTGAAGTCGGGCGCTACCGAATTTGTGGCTTTCAGCAAGAAGCCGCAAATCAAGGCCGACGGCGGAAAGCTCTATGTGGTGTCGACCGACGACCAGCAGCAACTGCTACTCGCCGATCTGAGCAACGTGGAGAAGATTACCGCTACCAGCCACGACTTCACTGCCATTGGCAAAGTGACCATAGACGGCAACACTACTGAGGAGATTTATGACCTCAGCGGCAAGCGCGTCACCGAGATTATCCCCGGTCGCATCTACATTATCAAAGTTAACGGACAAACTAAAAAAGTAAGAAAATGAAAAAGATTATACTCGCCTCACTCTTGGCATTGCCTTTGGCTGCCAGCGCACAGAGCGCCTTCACCGTAGACAACAACGGTAAGAAATATTCGTTCCCCATCACTTCGACCATCACAGTAACCGACGAGACACCCTCAAACCTCATGGTGGCTCCCGTCTACAAGACCAATATGAAGAGCGTACAGCTCTTCGGCTCTGCCACCACATTCAAGTTTGTCGACATGTCATTGGTCAGCGACTATGTATGGGCAGGCAAGTTGATGCCAGAAGGAGGTAAAGGTGTGAAGTTCAGCGTATCTTCTAAAACCAACGGCGACCTCTACTATGGTCCTGCAAACGATGCTACCGACATCAACATCACTACCTTCGGCACCGCCGTACAGGGCAGCACCAAGTTCTATAACATTGAGAGTGGCTATGAGCAAGACTCTGTGCTCATTACCTTCGACGAGCGTAGCGGCCAGTATTGCCTCTTTGGTTTGAAGAAAGAAGAAGTGGATGACCCCACCACACTGACCACTCTCAACTTCGACGGAGACACTTGGACAGCCCTTATCGACGATAAGCAATATGGTGGTAAGTTGCTTTATGGAGAAAGCGGTAGTGGATTCAGTGCTGACGAAACCGTATATGAATGGACTGACGAAGACACCCAACTGCACTCTACAGTCAACAGCGGTTCATGGGGTACAGCATTTTTTTGTGGCGGCGTAGCCGTAAGTAACTACCATAGTGAAATTACAGGTGCTAGTTATAGCCAACAGTTGTCTATTCCAACAGACTTGAAAGCTCACTCAGGTGACAACTTCCTGATCACTTACGGCTATAAAGGTACGTATGGTGACAGTCGTGCCATCATTGACTTTAAGGACGGTAAGGCAAGAAAGGTGAAAGGCCTCTGGGTCACCAACACTTGCTACTTCATCAATGCACTCAAAACAGGTACCTACAATGCTGTCGCAACAGCTAGCACTCACGTAGATGTAGTGTTTGAAGGATTCGACAGCAACGGCACATCTACAGGAACAGTGAAATTCAGAATACAAGACGGAACGACTTCTATCACTGATTGGCAATATGTAGACCTCTCCAAGTTAGGTAAAATCAACACGCTGAAGATTGACTACGAAGCCTCTTCTGACCAATACTCTGGTGGTGATTTTGCATCTCCTGCCTACATCGCCATCGACGATATTGAAATCTACAAGTAACATAAATGAGATTACTCTTATCTCTCATCACCTTCACGTGCTGCGCTGCGCTCTCTGCACAGACGCAGCACGTGGAGGTGATTGAGTATCACCCCGCTCCAGGACAGTTTGTCAGTGTGTATCCTGAAGCCGACGAAAGCACCACACACGAGGAAGTGTGCCAGCGCTGTACGGAGCAACTGGAAGACAACAACCTCATCCACCTCGGTACATATGGCGGATACGTCACCGTGAAGTTCGACCATCCCATAGAAAACAAGCGTGGGTCAGACCTTCGCATCTGCGGAAACGGCATATACAAGGAAGGAAACACGCTAGGAGGTTCGTTTGAGCCAGGCATTGTCTATGTGGGAGTGGGCGACGACGTGAACACGTGCAAGTGGTATGAGTTGGCAGGGTCGGAATATTACACGACCGAAGTGCACGATTTCTCCATCACCTATCACAAACCTACCGCCGAAAGCGGTGAGCATAGCATCCCCTATTCCACTTACGATAACTACATCAAATGGGAATGCTCATGGACGGACAAGGATGGTACGCCGCGCGATTCCACTGGCTATCACATCAAGAACAGCTATCACAAGCAATCCTACTGGCCACAATGGGAAGGCAAAGACGCACTCACATTCCGCGGCGGAAGGTTGCCCAACAATGCCATAGAAGAGTCGGGCACTGGCAGTACGTGGGTGCAATATCGCTATGCCACGGATGCCTATGGCTACGTAGATGCCTCGCTCAATAGCGATGACTACGCTACGTTCGACCTCGACTGGGCAGTAGACGCAGACGGCACCCCCGTAACACTCGACCATTGCGACTTCATCCGAGTGGCAACAGGCATCTTTCAATACTGCGGATGGATTGGTGAGACATCGACCGAGGTGAGTGGATTCACCGACTTACACCTCTTAGCGGGCTACGACGACAACCCTATCGTCATCACACCCCGCAAGCCCACAGGCATCTATCGCCCTGCCGCCACACGTCTCAC
>CAVKQP010000055.1:0-10535 GCA_963658165.1 Clostridium sp. CAG:302
CTTGTGAGGGTATACCCCGTCATAAGAGCATCAGTTCGTCCAAAAGCTATCATCCGCATCGTCTGTGTCAAACCATATCTGATTGCTTTTTACTGTGGTGACTTTCTCTTCCCTATTGCCAGAAATGATTTTTGATGCTTCCGACATGACGACCGCCTCAATGCCTATGACGGCAATCTGCGGAGTGGTATATTTTTTCTTGTTCATAGTCTTGTTGTTATCGGGTTATTGTTTCATGATTTTCTTCACACTTCCGTCGCTCATCTTTACGATGTTCAGACCCTTGACGAGTGCGGACTGTTGTTTGCCGGCAGCATTATAGATGGCGAGCACCGAAGTGGGGTGTTGTGTAGTCGTGTGGCTGATGCCCGTGATGTTGCCGTTGAGGCTAAACATGTTGCAGCGTGCCGCATTCTCATTGGTGCGTTCTATGGTGAAGAATGCCTTGTTGGCTGGAATGGTCACAGCTTCATCAAGGATGAAGAATCCTACATTGCCGGTTGTGCTGCTCTTGGAGATGACCCAGTAGTTTTTTGTCTCGCCTTGCGTGGTGGCATCGAGTGAACCTTCCAATAGGTTGGTCCCCAATTCTGCTGCAGTGGTTGTGGTGAAGTGGAAAGTATAGATGGCGTTTGCATTGGCGCTTTCTGTATAGAGCACGAAGCCTTGTCCTGCTGGGAGCACATCGCCCTCTTCACCATATTTCTTCAGTTCCATGGTGGCATTGTTGGTGTTGTAGCTATTCAAACGATAGGCTGTTACACCGGCAGGGATGGTGGCGTTGAAGGGAAGACAGATGGTGGCATAGCTGTCTTCGATGCTCAGCGTGAACGACAAAGCTTGGATTTCTGCCGTCACTTCGTTGAGTTCTTTCACCACACTTTCGTAGTTGTCGGCTTGATATGAGGTCGTAGCAGCCAATGCCTTGTTGAGCCTTTCCTTGGTTGCGGTGGGTAATGCTGCGGAAGCGTAAACATTGGCGGCGTCATAAGCGGTGCGGTAGATGGTGTAGGCTTCCTTTTGTGCAGGAGAGATCAAGAGCCAGTCGTTATATTCTCCTTGGCTTTGTGCGGCGGTATAGCTTGTGCCGTCTACATTGAAATAGCGAGTGTCGCTTTTCTTCTTATTAAAAACCTTGGTTTCCTCCGTCTTCTTGAACTTATAGGAATTATCGTTGGCATTCTTAACGAGTTCGAAGATTGTCGCTCCAGAGCCGCTCTGAATGTTAGTTGTCCATGTCCATGAAACGATATAGCTTCCGTCCATCTTCAAACGATATTTGTCGTCATTGGAGATAGACGCAGAAGTCTCGCTTCCCCAGAAATTGAACGACTTAACTTTCTCGTTGAGTATGTCTGTTTGGGTTGCCTTGTTCTCATTACTGATGAACGTTTTAGAGCCCACATTCATGATATACATCTCTTGTCCCGACACTGAGGTTCTTGCCTCGCCCGTCCAGGTCCAGTTGTCTGCTGCATTTGCATGAGTCGCTGTCAGTCCACAGAGGAACAGGACAACTATTCGCATAAATCTCTTCATTGTTTTTGTAATTTATTGTTGTATGAATTTCTTTGTTGTTCCGTCGCTCATGCGCACGATGTTGATGCCCTTGCCAAGGGTGCTGCGTTGTTTTCCGTCGGTGCCGTAGATGGCAATGATGGTGGCAGCGGTGGTTGTGTGATGGTGCTTGCAGATGGCGGTGGCGGCATCGAGATGTGCCTTGATGCGTGTTGTGATGTCGGTCAACAGAGCCGTGGTGCCATTGTCTCCCATGCTCTTCGTGTAGTTGGTTGAGGTGGTGAGCAGAGCGTTCAGCTCCTTCATTAACTCATCGGGAACCTGTGTATTGGTTGAATACTTGTTGGCTTCGGTATAGGCGGCAGTGTAGGCATTGTAGGCAGCCTTTTGGTCCTCGCTGATGAGCAACCAGTCGTTTTGTGCGCTCTTACTGTCTGCTGCCGAGTAGGAACCATCAAGGTTCTCATTGAAGTACTTGGTATAGCTCTTGAACATCGCTTTCCCAGAAATGGAAAACTTATAGGCGCCTTCTGTTGTTTCGCTGGGCGTGAAGGTCATTGAGGATGCTCCCGACTGATATTTTACGGCTGCGCTGCCAGATCCCTTCCAATCCACCTCGAGATTGAGGCGGTAGCCGTCTTTCTTGTCGTGCTCAGAGTCGTTGTCTACTGTGCCATTTTGTGCGTCGCGGAAATACCATATGGGTGCATTATTGATGTCGGTGATCGAAGCTTTGCTGTCGTTGCTGATGAAGTTTTTGCACGCTACATTATATATATAGGCAACTTGGTCAGCGGCGGTGAGCTTCTCACCCACCCACCAGTCGGCAGCACTCACGGGACTGTTGGTGTTGCCTGAAGCCTCGAAAGTCACGACTACAGGCTTGTGGTCACTTTGGTCGGCAGACTCGTCCACAGAGTAGTCGATGGCTTTGAGTTGGATGCCATTGGCAGGATTAATATAGAAAATCTTGTCTACCACCTCGCCCTGCATGTAACCTAGATCGCCCACCATGAGTGCGTCTGAGCCGAGCGTAGGATAAACACCCTGTTTGCACAATTCTATCCATGCATCTTTGACGGTGAGGCGGCCTGTAGCGTTGAGTGGATTGATAAAGAGGTTTTCTATTTCATCGCGGGTATAACGACTGTTCATGTCGCCCATCACGATGATAGGATGTCCGTTTGTGTTGTTCTTGATGGCATTGGTCAACTGTTCCCATTGCGAAGCGCGTGCTTTGATGTCGTCGCTGCTATCGCCAGCATCCATGTGCATCACATATACATCTACGAAGATGTTGCCTTCAAATGTCACACAGTAGAAACGGAAGCCCTTGTCGATGAGCTCGTCGTTGTCTTGGTCTAACCATCCGTTGGCTTTGTTCCACGATGTGCATTTCTCATCTGCCATGGTGTATACATTGTTGCAGAAGAAGTTGAGTCCGTCGGTGTCAAACTTAGGCATGCCGCTACTTACACCACCCCGCCATGTGCCGATATGGTAAGCCTCTGCCAATGGAGCGGTGAGTTGGGTGTTGTAGTCGAAATCCTCGCATACACCAATCAAGTCGTAGTGCTTTTCGAGCAGGTAGTTGCCTATCTTCGTGGCACCATCGGCTCCTTTGCCGTCTGGATTCACACTGATGCCATAAATTTTTGCAGGTAGTCCGTCTACGTTATAAGAGCAAACAGAGAAGGTTTTTAATACGTCTTGTGCCTTTGCATTGTGCATTGAGGCAAGGCTCAAGCACATGATTATCAGCCATAAAAACTTGGCCGATGGTGTCCTAAATTCAGTCTTCATACTTTAATTACTTAGTTTTTGGGCTGCAAAGGTACGGAAAACTATTTCTACAGAAAAGTTTTCATTAGGCTTTTTATGGTCAAAACGTCTACTATAGTCTCCCACAAAAAGTAGTAGTCAATGCACCCTTGCGTCGATCTAAGGGACAATAGGGGAGGTAAGAAATGTTTTTATTTGCCCCTGTGGAACTTGCTGTAGAAATGTTTTTAAGTTCTTTTAGAGCAATATTTTCACCCGTTAGGTGGATATTGTGTACCTTTGCGAGATAAAATGCAAAATCGTATCTAAACAAAATCAAAAACATGAACATCTTCAGCTACATCATTCAGCTCGGTGCTTCGGTGATGATGCCTATCATCTTCACCATTATAGGACTGTGCATTGGAATGAAATTCGGAAAGGCGCTCAAGTCGGGACTCTTCGTGGGCGTTGGCTTTGTGGGCCTCGGCGTGGTGACAGCCCTGCTCACTACCAACTTTAATGATCCCCTGAAAGCCATTTCAGATCTCTATCACTTGCAACTCAATGTGTTTGACATGGGATGGCCCGCAGCCGCAGCCGTGGCATACAATACTGCCGTTGGCGCGCTTATCATCCCCATCTGCTTGGGCGTGAACTTCCTTATGCTCATTACCAAGACCACACGTACGGTCAACATTGACCTGTGGAACTATTGGCATTTTGCCTTCATCGGTGCTGTGGCATACTTCGTGATGGACCAAAGTCTGCTGTGGGGCTATTTTGCAGCCATTGTTTGTTATATCATCACTTTGGTGTGTGCCGACCTTACCGCAGAGCGTTTCCAGAAATATTATGACCTTGAAGGTATCTCCATACCACAACCATTCTGCCAGAGCTTCATGCCCTTCGCTATCATCATTGGCAAGTTGCTTGACAAAATCCCTGGTTTCTCCAAACTTGACATCGATGCTGAGGGATTGAAGAAGAAGTTTGGCGTGGTGGGCGAACCCCTTGTGCTTGGTGTGATTGTGGGCGTGCTCATCGGCATTGCTGCCAAGATGGACGTGAAGACCGTGCTCTCATTGGGTGTCATCATGGGTGCCGTGATGGAACTGATCCCTCGTATCACCTCTCTCTTTATCGAAGGTTTGAAGCCTATCTCGGAGAAAACACAAGAGTTAGTAAAGGCTAAGTTTAATGGCAAGAAGGTGCATATCGGCATGAGCCCAGCTCTTGTGATAGGTCATCCTACTACCCTCGTGGTATCTATCATCTTGATTCCCGTCATTTTGGCATTGGCTGTGTTCCTCCCTGGTAACCAGTTCCTGCCGTTGGCATCGTTGGCAGGCATGTTCTACCTATTCCCCATCGTCCTTCCATTTACCAAAGGAAATGTGGTGAAGACCCTCATCGTGGGTTTGGTAGCCCTTATCGTAGGTCTTTATTTCGTGACCGACATGGCTCCCGACTTCACCATGGCAGCACAGCATGTGTTTGAGCAGACTCAAGACAAAGCTGCCCAGATACCTGAAGGATTCTCAGGTGGTGCGCTCGACTTTGCCTCTTCTCTCTTCGGATGGGTAATCTACCGTTGCGTGAAATTCCCCTACTATGTAGGCATGGGCATTTTGGCTATAGTAGCCATTGTACTGATGGTAATCAACAATCGCCAGATTGTGCGCGAAGAACGTGCTTCACAAGGAAAATAAAACTCTCTAAATAGATAAAGCTATGAAAAAAATGATGATGACCATCGCTCTCGTGCTCTCAGCAAGCATGGGATTCGCACAGGGATGCGAAAAAGGTGGCTATGAAGTTAAGGCAGAAAATGCCTACACAAACTATAATGTGCGCTATGCAAGCAATCCGCTTGATGCCAAGCACTATACCACTGAACGCTTGCGTAACGAGTATGCCATCTTGAATGTGATGGTGCCTGGCCAAGTGAATTGGACCTATTCCATGTTCGACCGCTTCCTTATTGGTGGTGCCGTTCCTACAGCCACTCCGCTGAAGCTCACTTCCATTGCACCGCTCTATACCGACAAGGATTTTGACAAGCGCAATCTGCTTGACAATCGTGAGTTGGGTATCATCAACGTGGGCGGTGAAGGTGTTGTGACCGTTGACGGGAAAGATTACACGCTCGGTTTCCAGGAAGCTCTCTACGTAGGTCGTGGCGCAAAAGACATCACCGTGGCGAGCAAGGATGCAGCCAAACCAGCTCATTTCTATATGAACAGTGCTACGGCACACAAGTCATACCCCACTAAGAAAGTGACACTCAAAGAGGCAAACAACATCAAGGCTGGTAGCTTGAAGGAAAGTAATGACCGTGTCATCCACCAGTTGATCATCGATGGTGTGGCAGGTGTGCACACTTGCCAGTTGCAGATGGGTGTGACAGAACTGAAGGAAGGTAGCGTGTGGAACACCATGCCTGCACACCTTCACCTTCGCCGCATGGAAACCTACTTCTATTACAATGTTCCCGAAGGTCAGAAAATCATGCACATCATGGGCCAGCCTCAGGAGACACGTCCCATGTGGCTCAACAACGAGCAGGCTGTTATCAATCCAGAATGGTCTATCCACTGTGCTGCAGGAACAAGTAACTATACCTTTATCTGGGGTATGGCTGGTGAGAACCTCATCTACACCGATATGCAGGTGGTGAAGATTCCAGAATTGAAATAATCGTGTATATATATTATAATAAGGTGGGGAGGCGGTTACCGTCTCCCCGTTTTGTTTCAAGAGAATCATAATGAAAAGATTTTTGTTGATAGCACTTTCTTTGGTGGCTATTTGCGGAAGTATGAATGCGTCTGTGGTTGATGACGCAAAAAAATGGTTGGACACCCCCATGGCTACCCGTGGCGAATTGTTGAAACAGTCTTTTGCCCACAAAGCATTGACTGAGAAAGAGGCAGCGGAGGTAATCCGATTGTTGCAAGAAGACTATTTTAAAGCCAACAACACGCAGTTTAATGATATATGGAAGACACAGACCATCAATAGAGATACACTCACCATGCGCTTTATGTATCGCATCTATGGTGAGAAACCCGCCGATGGTCGTTCGCTTTACATCTCGATGCACGGCGGTGGTGGTGCACCTGCAGAGGTGAACGATGGTCAGTGGCAGAACCAAATCAGACTCTATCGTCCAAAGGAGGGAGTCTATGTGGCGCCTCGTTCGTTGGAGGATGTGTGGGACATGTGGTTTCGTCCCTATCTTGATGGATTTTATGAAGAGTTGATACAGTCGGCAGTGGCTGTCTTGGGAGTAAATCCCGACAAGGTCTACATCACAGGTTATTCTGCTGGAGGCGACGGCACGTTTCGCATGGCACCACGCATGGCAGACCATTGGGCGGCCGCTTTGATGTGTGCCGGACATCCAGGAACCACTTCGCCTGTAGGACTTCGTAATCTTCCGTTTGGCATGTGGATAGGTTTGGCTGACGGAGCTTATGAACGTAACCTGCATGGCAAGGAGTGGTGTGCAGCCTTGGAAGCTTTGCATCAAGCCGACCCAGAGGGTTATATCACCAACACAAACATGCCGAAGACGGGTCATTGGATGAATCAGATGGACACTGTGGCATTCCACTGGATGGGACAGTTCACACGCAATCCCTACCCCAACAAGGTGGTATGGAAGCAAGACGGAACCTATCTCAACACATCGATGTATTGGTTGTCATTACCGCGAGAACAAGTGCAGGCAAACGGATTGATTGTGGCAGAACATTTCGGTAATGAAATCACGATACATGATTGCTATGCCGCCCAACTCATCATCGGGTTGAACGACCGTATGATAGACTATAGCAACCCCGTCGTGGTGCGCTATCGAGGCAAGGTAATATATCGTGGCAAGGTGAAGCGCACCATTGCTGACATTGCCCAGTGTTATGCACAACGTCACGATGACCGCTACGCCTTTCCCACGCAGTTGACAGTTCGGCTTAGATGAGCGTATCGTCATGAAGATAAAGAGGAAGAGTCAGTTATTTTTGCCTTTTCTTTGTATTGTCTTCATTTTGCACTACCTTTGCATCAAACTAATAGAAAATAGAACACTATGGATTCATTGAAGAAAGATTTTGCATCTAAATTGTTGAACGTGAAAGCTATCAAGCTTCAGCCCAACAATCCGTTTACTTGGGCTTCTGGTTGGAAGTCTCCTTTCTATTGTGACAACCGCAAGACATTGTCTTATCCAGAATTGAGAAACTATGTGAAACTAGAGCTTACACACATCGCTCTCGAGAAATTTCCTGAGGCTGAGGCTGTGGCTGGCGTAGCTACGGGTGCTATTGCACAGGGTGCACTTGTGGCAGACGAACTGAATTTGCCGTTCGTTTATGTGCGTAGTAAACCAAAGGATCACGGTCTAGAAAATCTTATCGAAGGTGAATTGAAGCCAGGAGCTAAGGTGGTAGTCATCGAAGACCTCATCTCTACGGGTGGTAGCAGTTTGAAGGCTGTTGAAGCTTTGCGCAAAGCAGGTTATGAAGTGGTGGGAATGATTGCTTCCTATACCTACGGATTCCCTGTAGCCAAAGAGGCTTTCGAGAAGGCTAATGTGCAACTTGAGACCTTGACCGACTACGAACATGTGGTGGCACAGGCATTGGAAACGGGCTATATTGCTGAGGCTGATGTGGAACTGCTCCACGAATGGCGCAAGGATCCTGCTCATTGGAACGCTTAAGAGGCAGACAGAACATGAGTAAGTTTGAGAGTAGTATCAAGCAGATACCTTATAGCCAGGAAGTAGTATACCGTAGTTTGAGTGACTTGAGCAACCTTGAAAAGGTGCGCGACCGCGTGCCGGAAGACAAGGTGAAGAACTTCTCGTTCGACCAAGACACTGTGACGATGAGTGTACCACCCGTGGGCGATATCTCCATGCGAATCATTGAGCGCGAAGAACCCAAGTGCATCAAGTTTGAGACCACAAAGAGTCCACTGCCGTTCAATTTTTGGATACAACTTCTGCCTGTTGGTGAGACAACGTGCAAGATGCGCCTCACGATTAAGGCAGACATCAATCCATTTATTAAAGGTATGGTGTCGAAGCCTTTGCAGGAGGGACTTGAGAAGATAGCCGATGCATTGGCTATGATTAGATATGAATAGAAAATAATACATACGAAGAGACGATGGCAAACAAACTTTGGGAGAAAGACTTTCAAGTGAACAGTGAGATAGAGCGCTTTACCGTAGGACGTGACCGCGAGTTGGACCTCTATCTATCCAAGTATGATGTGCTTGGTTCGATGGCGCACATCACGATGCTAGAGACAATTGGATTGCTCCAAAAGGATGAATTGGAACAACTGTTGGCAGAGTTGAAACGCATCTATGCTTCCTGTGAACGAGGCGAATTCGTGATAGAGGAAGGTGTAGAAGATGTGCATTCACAAGTGGAACTGTTGCTTACACGTCGTTTGGGCGATATGGGCAAGAAAATACATAGTGGACGCTCCCGCAACGACCAAGTGCTCGTAGACTTGAAGTTGTTCACCCGTCATGAACTCAAAGAAGTGGTTGAGGCTGTCAAGATTCTCTTTGATGAACTCATCCAGAAGAGCAATCAGTATAAAGATGTGCTGATGCCGGGCTATACGCATCTGCAGATAGCCATGCCTAGTTCGTTCGGTTTGTGGTTTGGAGCCTATGCCGAGAGCCTTGCCGACGACATGCTTTTCTTGCAGGCAGCCTATCGCATGACCAACCGCAACCCGCTTGGTTCGGCTGCAGGTTATGGTAGTTCGTTTCCACTCAACCGCACACTCACCACAACCTTGTTGGGCTTCGATTCTATGGACTATAATGTGGTTTATGCCCAGATGGGACGTGGCAAGATGGAGCGCAACGTGGCTTTTGCGCTTGCTACGGTGGCAGGAACGCTTGCCAAGATGGCTTTTGATGCTTGTTTGTTCAATAGTCAGAACTTCTCGTTTGTTAAGTTGCCTAAGGAGTGTACCACAGGAAGTAGCATCATGCCCCACAAGAAAAACCCCGATGTGTTTGAACTGATACGTGCCAAGAGCAATAAGTTGCAGAGCTTGCCACAGCAGATTATGCTCATCATGAACAACCTGCCAGTGGGCTATTTCCGCGATTTGCAAATCATTAAGGAGGTCTTCTTGCCTGCGTTTGATGAACTGAAAGACTGTCTGCAGATGGCTGCCTATATCGTGAACAAGATGGCTGTCAATGAGCATATCTTGGACAATCCAATGTATGACCCGATGTTCTCTGTCGAGGAAGTGAACCGCCTTGCAGCATCAGGTGTTCCATTCCGCGATGCCTATAAGAAGGTGGGATTGGAGATAGAGCATGGCGAGTTTGTGGCTGACAAGAATATTCATCACACCCATGAGGGAAGCATCGGCAACTTGTGTAACGACAAGATAGAAGCACTGATGAACCATACGCTTGAACAGTTCCACTTTGAGCGGGTGGAAGAGGCAGAGCGCAATCTGTTGAAATAACATGAAGTTGCAAAGATTTTGGAAACATGGCATAGGCTTGATTGTAGCCTATGCTCTGATATGGGGAAACTCGTCCTGTGGTAACACGCAGAACGAGTTTTCTTCTCTGCCATGCAGACTCTTGTTTGATAACAGCATCCATCAGAACACCACGCTTTCAACCGCAATGAATAGTTCTTCGCCCGGCGTTTTTTGTACGATACGGAAGACTGTGAAAGGAGGAGCCACACTGCTCAATTTTTCCACGAACTATGGGCAAGAGAGCGATAGCAAACTCGATGAGTCGGAAACCAAGCGCACATTGATACTTGGGCAGAACAATGGTATCATCGTAGGGTTTGGCAATCTGAGTGACCCGATTACCTTTTACGCTTACGACAGGGAGTGCCCCAATTGTTTCGTGGCAGAAAGCTATCCGTTGAAGAGTCGTCCGCTCACGGTTTCTAATACGGGTATTGCTACGTGTAGCGTATGCCACAGAGAATACAATCTCAATACAGGGGGTAATATCGTCAAGGGTGATGGTGGCAAGAAACTCACACGCTATCCTGCCACAACAACGGGACCATTGGGTGCGCTCAATGTGAATTAATGAGAAGTATGCGTCTTCCTCGTTACTTTTATATTAAAATATGTAAATATCTTTGACTATCCCCGATATAAACATTACCTTTGCATCACTTTTAATGCGGCAATAGCTCAGTTGGTAGAGCACAACCTTGCCAAGGTTGGGGTCGCGAG
>CAVKQP010000056.1:0-10406 GCA_963658165.1 Clostridium sp. CAG:302
GTAACACTACAGATTCTGGTCCTGTCATTCCTGGTTCGAGTCCGGGTATCCCAACTCAAAGACATCTCACTTTAGAGATGTCTTTTTTGTTTATATAAGTTTGAAATTTCCACGTTGACATAGGTTTAGTAAGGTCAGGGCTCACCCCATAAAGTTGAAGTGAGCCCTATACGATCGTATGTTTCATCATTCTAAGAAGCCTTGATGCTTCAAAGCCGCCAACATACTTTCAGACATAGCCATATTATCTTTCTTCGTATAACGGCAATCGGTAAACACTTGCGCCAAGGTTTCCTTCCCGTTAATGCGACAGAACTCTTTATTCTCAGGCAGTGCCTCCTTCTCAGCATACATCCGATCGATATCAGCAGGGGTATAGTCGTGATAGGTTTCACTATGGACAACCGCTTCAAGCGGCAAACGGTCTGACAACGGAGGACACTCATCGGGCCAACCGAGTGTGATAGTAGCAACAGGCATGACCAACCGAGGCAACTGCAGAACATCAATAATTTGTTGCGGCATATAGACTGTTGTGCCAAGGAAACAGCATCCCAAGCCCTCTTCTTCCGCCAAATTACAGAATGTTTGGGTAAATAGCAATGCATCGGTAGACGCATTGATGAACGAAAGGAAATTGTCGTAACCAGGCTCCGCCTTGCGATTGTTACACCAAGTGGTGGTACGACGCGTGTCTGCGCATATCGTGAGCACCACAGGAGCACCCTTTACCATAGGTTGATTAAAGTGCGCAGGCGCAAGTTTCGCCTTCATCTCAGCACTGCGGGTCACCACAACGCTATACAATTGTAGGTTACCCATGGTTTGTGTGCGCTCCGCCTCGGTCAAAAGACGGTTGAGCAAATCATCGGAAACTGGTCTTTCAGCATATTTTCTAATACTTCTTCGCGTGTTAATAGTATTCATATTTGGAAAACTTTTAGGACTGCAAAGATACAAAACTTTTCCTTTTCGGATAAGTTTTACACGATAAAATCATTTGAACATTTCCCACTACGGATTTTTATGATTACTTTTGCACATCTATAAATTACTACACAAAGCATGGACAGCAACAAGACATACTCGTTTGAGGAAGCCTATGACGCCTCCCTAAAATATTTTAATGGTGACGAACTTGCCGCCAAGGTTTGGATTAACAAATACGCCATGAAAGACAGCTTCGGCAATATCTATGAGAAATCGCCCGAAGAGATGCATTGGCGCATTGCGAATGAGATAGCACGGATAGAGAAGAAGTATCCCAATCCGATATCGGCGCAAGACATATTCGATCTGTTGGACCATTTCAAATATATCGTTCCCGCAGGAAGTCCTATGTCAGGCATCGGCAACAACCATCAACTTGCATCGCTGAGCAACTGCTTCGTCATCGGACTAGACGGCGATGCTGACTCGTATGGTGCCATCATGCGAGTGGACGAAGAGCAAGTGCAACTGATGAAACGTCGCGGTGGCGTGGGGCACGACTTGTCACATTTGAGACCCAAAGGTTCGCCCGTCAACAACTCTGCGCTCACCTCTACAGGACTTGTACCATTCATGGAACGCTATAGCAACTCCACACGCGAAGTGGCACAAGACGGACGGCGCGGCGCCTTGATGTTGTCGGTAAGCATTAAGCACCCCGATAGTGAGGCTTTCATCGACGCCAAGATGACCGAAGGCAAGGTGACAGGAGCCAATGTGTCTGTGAAAATCGATGACGAATTCATGCGAGCTGCCATAGAAGACAAGCCATACGCACAACAATTTCCCATCGACGCCACCAATCCGAAAATAAAGAAAATGGTGAGTGCACATAACCTATGGAAGAAGATTGTGCACAATGCTTGGAAAAGTGCAGAACCCGGTATCCTCTTTTGGGACACCATTCTTCGCGAGAGCATTCCCGATTGTTACGCCGACCTTGGCTTCCGTACCGTGTCGACCAATCCTTGCGGCGAAATACCACTCTGCCCTTACGACTCATGCCGTTTGCTTTCTCTCAACCTCTACTCCTATGTAGACCAGCCATTCACAGCAAATGCCAAATTCGACTTCGACAAGTTCAGCAAGCACGTACAGGCTGCCCAGCGCATAATGGATGACATCATCGATCTGGAACTTGAGAAAGTAGAACAGATTATGGAGAAAGTTAAAGCAGACCCACAGAGCGATGAAGTGAAAGAAACTGAATATCACCTGTGGGAGAAAATCAAGGAAAAGAGCAGCAAGGGGCGCCGCACAGGAGTGGGTATCACCGCCGAAGGAGACATGATTGCAGCTATGGGATTGCGGTATGGAACACAGGAAGCAACCGATTTTTCCGTAGAAGTGCACAAGACCATTGCCCTCAATGCCTATCGCAGTTCTGTGAATATGGCCAAGGAACGAGGCGCTTTCACCATCTATGACACACAACGTGAAGCTAACAATCCATTCATTCTCCGTCTCAAAGAGGCAGATCAAGCTCTCTATGCAGACATGAAACAATATGGCAGACGCAACATCGCCTGTCTGACCATCGCCCCAACGGGCACTACAAGTCTGATGACGCAAACCACAAGCGGCATAGAGCCCGTATTTATGCCCGTCTACAAGCGTAGAAGAAAGGTAAACCCCGGTGACCCCGATGTGCATGTAGACTTCGTGGACGAAATGGGCGACTCGTTTGAGGAGTTCATCGTCTACCACAAGAAATTCCTTGAGTGGATGAAAATCAACGGATATGACACCGAGAAGCGATACACACAAGACGAAATTGACGACTTGGTGACAAAATCCCCCTACTACAAAGCATCTGCCAACGATGTAGACTGGCTGATGAAGGTCAAAATGCAAGGAGCCATCCAGAAGTGGGTAGACCACAGCATCAGCGTAACAGTCAACCTCCCCAACAACGTGGACGAAGATTTGGTAGACCGACTCTATGTAGAAGCATGGAAGTCGGGATGTAAGGGATGCACCATCTATCGCGATGGCAGTCGTTCGGGCGTGATGATTTCAGTCAAGGAGAAAGACAAAAAAAAGGAAGAAGCCAACCCCAACAGCGAGCCAGCCATCCCTATGAACATCATACCACAGGTGGTGGAGGTGCGTCCTAAGGAACTGGAATGCGACGTGGTGAGATTCCAAAACAACAAGGAGAAATGGGTAGCTTTTGTAGGTTTGCTCAACGGACATCCTTATGAGATATTTACCGGACTACAAGATGACGAGGAAGGAATCGTACTCCCCAAAACCGTGACCAAGGGGAAAATCATCAAGTCGACCAACGACGATGGCACACACCGATACGACTTCCAGTTTGAAAACAAGCGAGGCTATAAGACCACCGTGGAGGGATTGAGCGAGAAATTCAACCCTGAATATTGGAACTATGCTAAGCTCATTTCGGGCGTGCTGCGCTACCGCATGCCAATAGACCACGTCATCAAACTCGTGAGTTCACTCCAACTGAAGAGCGAAAATATCAACACGTGGAAGAATGGTGTGGAAAGGGCTCTCAAGAAATATATTACCGATGGAACAGAAGCCAAGGGACAGAAGTGCCCCGTGTGCGGACAAGAGACCTTGGTCTATCAAGAAGGATGCCTCATCTGCAAGAACTGTGGTGCATCCCGATGTGGATAAAAGAAATAGACGATGACACTGACAGAAAGTTACATATCACTTCGCGACCTTCACTTTCACGCCTATCATGGTGTGTTGCCACAAGAACGTAAAGTAGGCAACGACTATGTGGTCAACGTGAAAGTGAAGGTAGACGTGGCTGAAGCCATGGTGAGCGACAACGTGGAAGCCACCGTCAACTATGCCACCTTATATAATATGGTGAAAGAAGAGATGAATACACCCTCTACCCTGCTTGAGAACGTAGCATACAGAATCGCGGATAGATTTTTTTCCGCATTCCCCACCATTCAAGCAACAAGCATCTGTGTGAGAAAGGGCAATCCCCCCTTTGGCGCAGACAGCCTTGGAGCGGAAGTGGAAACACACTTCACCAAGGAAAAAACCGAATGATTGTTTGGAGTTTTCACCTTATTTAATTAACTTTGCCGCTATATTCATAGCATGAGTAAAAAGATTACATTCCTCTTGACGTTTCTTTTTTCGATTACCGCCTTCACCCTTCATGCGGAAAACCGAAAGTTTACACTGGTCATCGATGCCGGTCATGGCGGTCACGATGCGGGTGCACTCGGAGCCACGTCGAAAGAAAAGAACATTAATCTCAACGTAGCGCTCGCTTTCGGACGGTATGTAGAGAACAATTGCCCAGACGTGAAAGTAATCTACACACGCAAAACCGACATCTTCATACCGCTACACGAACGAGCTGATATTGCCAACCGCAACAAAGCAGATTTGTTCGTATCGATTCACACCAACGCACTACCTGCAGGACGCATTGCCCGAGGATTGGAGACATACACACTCGGTATGCACCGTGCCAAGGATAATCTTGATGTGGCAAGACGAGAAAACTCTGTCATCCTCGTAGAGAAGGATTACAAGCAACGCTATGAGGGATTTGACCCCAAATCGTCGGAAAGCTATATCATGTTTGAATTCATGCAGGACAAAAACATGGCAAAGAGCGTGGAACTGGCAAAGTTGGTGCAACGCAACGTGTGCAACACTGCCAACCGCCCCGACAAAGGCGTGAAACAAGCAGGCTTTCTCGTACTCCGTGAAACCTCCATGCCCAGTTGTTTGATAGAGCTAGGCTTCATCACCACGCCAGACGAAGAGTCTCTACTCAACGATGCCAGCCGCATAGACCAAATGGGAAACGGCATTTATAAGGCATTCTTGCAATATAAGAACAAATACAATGGAGGTCCCACCATCCCCTATGCCGCGACAGAAACGACAAATGAAAAACTCAATGTAGGGAGAATCATACCACAGCAAGAGTGTGAAACGCCCAAAGCCGACACGGGAACCACCAAAGCAAAGAGCGCGCAAAATCGCGGCAACACACCATCCACGAATAGACAACAGACGGCGAAATCTGCAGATTCTGCCGTCCAGCGGTCCGTAGTACGAAATGACGCACCTATTTCTGATACACTGCGCAAAGTGACAACCAGCAACCGACCCGTGTTCAAGGTACAGGTAATGGCGTGCGAAGCGAAACTCTCTCCCAACAGTTCACAACTGAAAGGTCTCGACAACGTGGATAGCTATCAAGAAAACGGAATGTGGAAATACACCATCGGTGAATCCACGGACTATAACCAGATAAACCGCTTGCGTAAAAGCATTGCCGACAAGCACCCACAAGCATTCATCATCGCCTTCAAAAACGGACAGAAGATGAATGTGAATGAGGCTATCAAGGAATTTATGCGCAACAAAAGCAAATAAACAACAACAACAAAGATTATGAAAAATGTTTTTACCAACGAAGTAAAAATCGCGCTTGTCGCCATCGTCGGAGTCATACTGCTTTTCTTTGGAATGAAATTTCTTAAAGGACTAAGTCTCTTTGATTCAGGCACAAGATACTACATCACATTCAAGAATGTGAGCGGACTGTCGGCATCAAGCCCCATCTATGCAGATGGCTATAAGGTTGGCACCGTCAAAGCAATCAAATACGACTACTCTCACAGCAACGACATTGTTGTGGAGGCTGAAGTGGACGACAATATGCGTATACCACAAGGGTCGTCGGCAGAGATCGTCAGCGACTTGATGGGCAACACGCAAGTAAACCTATTGCTTGCCAATAATCCTCGTGAGCGAGTGGAAGCTGGTGGTATCATACCGGGCGACATTAATGCTGGGGCTATGGGCGAGATGAAAAGCCTCATCCCCACCATACAACAGATTCTTCCGAAACTCGACAGCATCATGACGAGTCTGAACACCCTACTCGCAGACCCTGCTTTAGCCAACTCACTACACAACGTGGAAACCATCACAGGCAACCTCACCGTGAGTTCAAAAGAACTGAACACCTTGATGTCACAACTCAATAAAGGAGTACCCGTCATGATGGACAAAGCCAATGGTGTGCTCAACAACGCAGACAAACTAACAGGAAATTTGGCAAATATTGACATCGAAAGCACTATGCGACAAGTGAACAACACACTCGCCAATGTGGAAGCTGTGACGGCAAGCCTCAACAACAAGCAAGGTACGCTAGGCTTACTGATGAACGACCCTGCACTCTACAACAATTTGAACAACACGATGCGAGATGCAGATTCACTCTTGGTAAACCTCAAAGCACACCCCAAGAGATACGTACATTTCTCTTTATTCGGCAAGAAAGACAAATAACACACAATTTAAATTCGATTTAAATTATCGTATTTTTGTTTCACGGAATATTTCCATAATCCCAAAGGCGCACATAAACAAAGCCTTTGGGATTATTTCGTAAATGTTTCACCAAGAAGCATACAACACGATGCTAGCCACATAACATTATCTTTATCAAACACTTACAACACTGCAACACACCCTCTATAGGATTTACGCATAAACATCTAACAATCCACTGAATATAAACTGCTTACGAGCGAGAGAAGATAAAGATTAAAAGAACAATGTTGGGATATATCAGAAAAGTTTGCTAAATTTGCATTCGCTTACTACGAATGTAGCTAACCGCAATCCCTTTAATTGAAATATAATTAAGTCAATAATGAATAGCAGTCCAAAAGCACTTTGGGACCAATGCCTTCAGCTCTTTAAGCAGAACGTCTCAGAGCAACAATATAATACATGGTTCAAGACGATTGCCTTTGAACGATATAACGTCGCGACAATGACGCTATATCTGCAAATAGGCAGTCCCTTTGCCTTTGAATATTTGGAAGAGCACTATCATGACTTAATCAAGAAGGTGTTGCACCATTATTTCGGCAATGATGTAAAAATCAAATTCAACATTTCCGTAGTACAAGGCAAAGGAAAGGGCGGTGATATGGAAGTGGAGGATGACACAACCGATATGGATAACACCTCTTTAGTATCCAACAGACCTGCCAACCAGTCACCCACGGCACTCGATGCAGCCAAACCACAGCAGATTGACTCGCAGCTCAACCCCCATCTCACGTTCAACAACTATATTGAAGGGACCAGCAACAAGTTGCCGCGTTCCATTGGACTGACGATTGCGGAGCACCCCAAGAGCACACAGTTTAACCCGATGTTCATCTATGGGCCATCAGGATGTGGAAAGACACATTTGATAAATGCCATCGGAATGAAGGCTAAGGAGAAGAATCCTAACTGTCGTGTACTCTATGTAAGCGCCAGATTGTTTCAAGTGCAATACACAAACTCTGTACGCAACAACACCTCTAACGATTTCATCAACTTCTACCAGACCATCGATGTGCTGATCGTGGATGATATTCAGGAGTGGGCTACGGCAACAAGCACACAGAACACATTCTTCCATATATTCAACCATCTGTTCCGCAACAGCAAACGCATCATCTTGGCAAGCGACCGTCCTCCAGTAGATCTGAAAGGAATGAGCGACCGCCTACTCACCCGTTTTAGCTGCGGTCTCATCGCAGAGTTGGAAAAGCCCAACACAAAATTGTGCGTAGACATCTTGAACAACAAGATTAAGCGTGATGGTCTGAAGATTCCAGCAGATGTGATAGACTACATAGCACAGACGGCAAGTGGTAGCGTGAGAGACCTACAAGGTGTCATCAATTCACTGCTCGCCTACTCCGTAGTTTACAACTGCAACTTGGATATGCGCTTGGCAGAAAGAGTCATCAAGAGAGCCGTCAAGGTGGACGACCGTCCTCTCACCATTGACGATATACTTGACACGGTGTGCAACCATTTCGGTGTTTCGTCGTCTGCCATATCAGGACGTTCACGCAAGCGTGAATATGTGGTAGCAAGACAAGTATCCATGTATTTAGCACAGAAATACACCAAGATGCCTGCGTCACGTATCGGCAAACTCGTAGGAGGAAGAGACCATTCTACCGTAATACACAGTTGTTCAAAAGTAGAACATCGTCTCAAAACAGATCAAAACTTCCTTGACGAGCTGACTAGCATCGAAAGTTCATTCAAACTGAAACAATAAGAAATACAAATAAAAGAAGCACGGCATCACTAAAACTCAATCAGTGATGCCGTGCTTCTTTATGAATGTGTCACACAAAAATCGTCCGGAAACTAAACCCATCAAAGGTTTAGTTTCCGGACGATATCTATTTCATCCTATTTGAGGATTAGTCCTTACTACGTTTCTTGCGCTCTTGATGATCCAAAATGGTCTTACGCATACGAATGTTCTTGGGGGTTACCTCAACCAACTCGTCCTCCTTGATGTATTCAAGACATTCTTCAAGCGACATCACGGTCTTAGGAATCACACGAGCCTTCTCGTCTGAACCACTAGCACGCACGTTGGTCAACTGCTTTGCCTTCGTCACATTCACCACGAGGTCGTTATCATGTACATGCTCGCCGATTACTTCACCAGCATAAACATCCTCTCCCGGATCGATGAAGAACTTACCACGATCTTGCAACTTATCAATAGAGTAAGCGAACGATGTGCCTGTTTCCAATGCAATCATAGAACCATTCATACGGCGTGTGATTTCGCCCTTAAATGGCTGATACTCCTTGAAACGGTGAGCCATGATAGCCTCTCCCTGAGAAGCGGTAAGCACATTAGTACGCAAACCTATGATGCCACGCGAAGGTATATCGAACTCAATATCCACGCGGTCACCCAAGCTCTGCATTGAGGTCATCTCACCCTTGCGGCGAGTCACCATATCAATCATCTTACTAGAGAACTCCTCTGGAACATTAATGGTCAACTCCTCAATAGGTTCACACTTCACACCATCTATTTCTTTATAGATTACTTGTGGTTGTCCCACCTGAAGTTCATATCCCTCACGACGCATCGTCTCAATAAGTACAGAGAGATGAAGCACACCACGACCACTCACAATCCAATGGTCTGTAGTATCCTCGAAAGGACGCACACGAAGAGCTAAGTTTTTCTCCAACTCCTTCTGCAAGCGATCGTTTACGTGACGGCTTGTTACAAATTTTCCTTCCTTACCAAAGAAGGGAGAATCATTAATAGTGAAAAGCATACTCATCGTAGGCTCATCGATAGCAATTGGGGGCAGTGGCTCTGGATTTTCAAAGTCACAAATGGTATCACCAATCTCGAACTTCTCAAGACCTACCACAGCACAGATGTCTCCACTATGCACTTCGTCCACCTTCTTTTGGCCCATGCCGTCAAACACGTGGAGTTCCTTGATCTTGGTCTTCTCCTGAGCGCCATCACGATGAGCAATGGTCACATTCATGCCTTCTTTGAGCGTGCCACGATGCACTCGTCCCACAGCGATACGGCCTGTATAGCTTGAATAGTCGAGTGATGTAATCAACATCTGAGGTGTACCTTCCAACACCTTAGGTGCAGGAATAATCTCTACGATCTTGTCCAACAAATAGTCGATATTGTCGGTTGGTTTCTTCCAATCCTCTGCCATCCAACCATTCTTTGCAGATCCATATACAACAGGAAAGTCCAATTGGTCTTCTGTAGCATTAAGGGAGAACATCAAGTCGAACACCATCTCATACACCTCTTCAGGGCGGCAATTAGGCTTGTCCACCTTGTTCACCACAACAATCGGCTTCAGACCAATCTGGAGAGCCTTTTGAAGTACGAAACGAGTTTGAGGCATCGGACCTTCGAAAGCGTCTACCAACAGAATGCAACCATCTGCCATATTGAGTACGCGCTCTACCTCGCCACCGAAGTCAGAGTGTCCTGGAGTATCTATAATGTTAATCTTAGTTCCTTTCCAATTGATGGACACATTCTTAGAAAGAATCGTGATACCTCTCTCACGCTCCAAGTCGTTTGCGTCCAACACCTGACCACTATTATCCTGACCATCACGGAACAGTTTACCTGCCAACATCATCTTGTCTACCAATGTTGTTTTTCCATGGTCGACGTGTGCAATAATTGCAATGTTTCTAATTTCTTGCATCTTGTATACCTTAAATTACGGCTGCAAAGGTACGGTTTTTTGGGCACACTGCATAGGAAAAGCCTTACATTTTTCACTTCAAGGCTCATTATTAGACATTTAGGAACTACCGCATCATACTACCAACCTCAAATGAATTACCAGTTACACCCGTGTAACTATTCTGCGGTAGGTATATATAATTAAGAACCCTTGCCCATGGCAAAAAATGCACTACGGTGCGATGCCCGATGCACTATAGTGCGTTGGCCATCGCAGCATAGTGCATCGGGCATCGCACCGTAGTGCATTTTTAATAGGATTACTTTGACTGACTTTACCTGATTTCACTTTACACTTTTCTTGTACTCTTACTAAATAACTTTA
>CAVKQP010000057.1:0-10385 GCA_963658165.1 Clostridium sp. CAG:302
CCCATACAATCATTACAACAGCAACGACTGCTCCTACAGATGGAGTATGCCGCCGAGAAAGAGGCCTTTCGCAAGCAGACCGAGACCATCGGCATGCAGCGCAAGGTGAAGCGGGGCGATGCCTGGTTTCCCATCAGAGTGGGCTCCACCTATTACAACTCGCTCAACCAGTTGGCTATAGAAGTGCACCGCACCGCTGACGAGGAGATAGAACACAACTTCGAATTTGGCCGACCCGTCTGCTTTTTCATGGTGAACGCCAATGGTAATGGGACAAAAAGTGAGGAAGTGCACTACTTCCACGCCACAGGAACGGTGAGCTTTGTCGATGGCGACCGCATGGTTGTCACCCTACCCGATGGTAGTGATGTGCTTGAACTTCAGCAATCCAAGCAAGTCGGTGTGCAGTTGTTTTTCGATGAGACGAGCTACCGCCTGATGTTCGAAGCACTCGACCGAGTAACGAAAGCCCATGGCAACCGGCTCGCCTATCTGCGCGACCTATTCTATAGCCACCAACCTGCAGCCCGTTTCTCGTTTGCCCCAACCCGCTTTCCTTGGCTCAACGCCACACAAGAGAAGGCTGTCAACGAGGTGATGTGGGCAAAAGATGTGATGGTAGTGCATGGACCTCCAGGAACTGGCAAGACAACTACACTCGTCGAAGCCATCTACGAGACTCTGCGCAGAGAGAACCAAGTATTGGTATGTGCACAGAGCAACATGGCTGTAGACTGGATTTGTGAGAAACTGGAAGATCGCGGACTAAACGTGCTGCGCATCGGCAACCCCACCAAGGTGACCGACAAGATGCTTGCCTCTACCTATGAACGACGCTTCGAGTCGCACCCCGACTATCCACAATTGTGGAGCATACGTAAGACCATACGCGAAATGCACCGAAACCGCAAGCGTGGTGACGAGCATTGGCACCAAAAGATGGACCGACTGAAGGCACGTGCCGTGGAATTGGAACTGCGCATCCGCGGTGACCTTTTCGGCGAGGCACGTGTGATCGCATCAACCTTAGTCGGTTCTGCCAACCGCCTGCTAGATGGTATGAAGTTTGGCACACTCTTCATCGACGAGGCTGCCCAAGCACTCGAAGCAGCTTGTTGGATACCGATACGCCGCGCCACAAGGGTGATTCTTGCTGGAGACCACTGTCAGTTGCCGCCCACCGTGAAAAATTTTGCCGCTCTCAAGGCAGGTTTGGGCAAGACGCTGATGGAGCGTATCGTGGAGAATAAACCAGAAGTGGTGACACTCCTGCGGGTGCAATATCGCATGAACGAACAGATTATGCGCTTCTCCAGCGACTATTTCTACCACGGCATGGTCGAAAGCGCACCACAAATCAAATATCGCGGCATCCTCGATTACGACACACCGATGGTATGGATAGACACCTCAGAGATGGACTGCAAGGAGGAATTCATCGGTGAGAGCTACGGTAGGGTAAACAAAACGGAAGCAGAAATGACGCTCGACCAGTTGGAACAATACTTTACTAAGATAGGTAAACAACGCGTGCTCGACGAACGCATCGACGTGGGGGTGATTTCCCCCTATCGTGCCCAAGTGCAATATCTACGCCGTCAGATGCTGAAGCGCGAATTTTTCAAACCCTATCGAAGGTTGATTACGGTCAACACGATGGATGGCTTCCAAGGACAAGAACGCGATGTGATACTTATCTCGTTAGTTCGTGCCAACGACGAAGGACAGATAGGCTTCCTTCGTGACCTACGCCGCATGAATGTAGCCATCACACGTGCCCGCATGAAACTAATCATCCTCGGCAATGCACAGACAATGACGCGACATACATTCTACCAAGAACTTTATGACTATGTAACAACGTTAGCATCGGAAAACTCACTCACATAGTAAACGACAGCAAACACATGCCTTTCAATATGGATGAAGAAAGCGATAAAAGGTGCTATTAAAGTTGCAAAGGTTGAATTATTATACTATTTTTGCATTTGAACCGTTAGAGGGGACAATACATGAGATTAAAGACCACCATCATATGCCTTCTGGTAAGCATCATTTCTGCACAAGCAAGTAGCCGCATTTTTTGTCGAATCAAAGACTTTGCGGTCAACTCAGGACTGATGCAACGACACATATCCAGTTCACTCATCGACAAGTCGGGCTTCTTGTGGCTCGCCACATGGAATGGTTTGGTGCGCTTCGACGGCTACAACTTCTATACGTTCAAGCCCACCATCCACTCTGTAGGAGGCATCTACACCAACCGAGTGTATAGCATGAAGCTCAATGCCAATAACGACATCTGGTGCGTATCACTTGACAACAACCTTTACCATTTCGACACTCGACTCAACACCTTCACTGATGTGTCTGCCACCATACCAGGCATTAAGAAGAAGGACATTTTCCATGTCTATACGCTTGATATGCCAATATCATGGGTTATATTCGAAGATGGAGGCTGTATGCGCGTGAATGATATTGACTTCAAAACAGATTATACATTATTCGCACCTGGAAAACTCTATCAAAAAGGTGCTAAGGTGTACAAGGTGCGCAAAATGGGTAATGGCGAGGAATGGGTGCTAACCGACAAGGAAGCTGTCTGCTACAACACACATGCACATATTAAAGGCAACTACCCCTATATTTTTGAAGTGAGCGGACATCTCTATCTAGTTTCAAGTCACGGCGATGTGACCGCCATCAAGAATGGAAAAGCCTCTTCAACACTCCACATTTGGGACAAAAGCGCCAAGGTAAACAATGTTTCCGTGAGGAACGGTTTGGCAGCAATCGCCACCGATCATGGATTGGCTATTGTTGATGTGAAGCGAAATAAAGTGGATCAATATGTGAAAAACCAAGAGGTGAACGATGTACAGGTTGATTCACACAAACGAATATGGGCATTTACGGCAGACAACAACGTTACCCTCATCACTCCATACAACCAACAATCGCGCACGTTATCTGCCGAGCCTTTCTCCATACAGACCAAAAGAAAATCACGCCAGATATTCTTGGAAGACAAAGATGGGTGCGTCATTCTAAAACCAACGAACGGAGCGTTGTCCGTATACAATGAACAAACACAGACTTTACAATCCATTGAACTGCAAAACAAGACAAAGAATGAACTTCCGCGCACTGAAATAAACCGTTATATCGTAGATCACCAACACAATCTATGGTGCTTTCACGAAGACCAAACCTTGTTTATTAGCTTCAACCACAAATATTTCGACCACCACAAGAATACTCCAGCATCCGAAACACGTGCCATGCTCCGAGACAGCAAAGGAAGAGCATGGATGGCTGACCGTACGTTGACAATCGCTATCAGAACAGGTGTGAACCAACAAGTAACCACCTATCTACAACCCGATGGAAGCATGGCATCACGTCCTGCCGCCGTCACTGATAAGCCCGTTTACTGCATAAATGAGGACAGCAAACACCGCATCTGGGTAGGAACTAAGGGAGATGGTATCTATCTGTTCACGCCCTCCAACGCTACACAAACCACCTACGACGTGAAACATTTCCGAGCAAGAGACAGGAAAAGCAAAAATGGGCTCAACTGCGACAGCATCTATGCCTTTGCCAGTGACCGATATGGCAACACATGGGTGGGCACCTATGGCAAGGGACTGCTCAAAGCACACACGGATGCAAATGGAGAGATCAGATTTGAGCCTATCCGACTGAAATATGAATATAATAAGGTGCGCTGCATACAACTACTCAACAACGATGTTCTCTTAGCTGGCACAACTGGAGGACTCGTTTGTTTAAGCCTGCGAAAAGACGAAAACAGAATCTATTATAATACTTCTCGCATGGAAGAATGGGGATTGAAGGCCGTTGATGTGATGAGTATCATACCTGTAAAAGGCAAGATATATCTATGCATCTATGGTGACGGCATCCGCGAGGTAACATCCAAGAATCTACTGTCTGACGATCTGCATTTCACAAACACGCCGCTCCCCACATCTTCAGCCGCCGATCAAATCAAGACTGCCGTGACTGACGGTAACGACATTTGGGTAGTGGCAGAAACCACACTGGTGAGATATATTACGGGGAAACACCGCTATTACATCTTCGACCAGAAAGACTTCATGGATGACATCATATTCTCAGAAGCCACACCGATAGTCAACAACGGCATCATCACCGTGGGCACAAGTAATGGGCAACTTTCATTCAGCACTGCGACCAAACCTTCACCTTCGAAAAACGGAATCTACTTCACGGGTATCCAATATCAGAACGATATGGAAATACGCCCCATCAATGATCTAGAACGGCTAACCATCCATCCTGAACAACGAAGCTTCTCGCTCTATCTTTCGGCACTCGACTATGAGAATCAGAAAAATATACGCTACCGCTACTATCTGAAGGGATATGACAAGAACTGGAACTACGCTGACGATGGGCAACACGCTGTAAACTATAGCAGTTTGCCTGCGGGTAACTACACGCTGATGGTTGAAGCAACAGGTGCCAACGGCACATGGGGAGAATGCCATCGAGAGATTGAAGTAAGCGTGACGCCACTGTTTACAGAAACCATTTGGTTCCGCTTGTTCGTTCTCCTACTGTCAGTTGGAGCCATCATTGGCATGGTTTATGCCATCATCTATCTGAACAAGATGCGTCATGTGCTACAAAAGAAATATAGTCTGCTCATGACCATAGAAGAGGTAGCGCCTCAAATAGAGCCAAAGAGTAAGCCAAAAACCAACGACGGGAACGAGAAAATTATCAAGGATACTGTAGAATATATCACGCAAAACATAGAACAAAGCAATATTCTCATCGATGATATCGCCCGTCATCTGGGCATGAGCCGCACTGCTTATTATACACGTATTAAGGAAACTACAGGATTGTCGCCGTCTGACTTCATACGACAGTTGCGCATTCGCCAAGCCCTTCAACTACTCAGAAAAGGCGACCTATCGATATCCGAAGTGGCATTCAAGGTAGGATTTACCGATCCGAAATATTTCACAAAGTGCTTCAAGGCTGAAATGGAAATGACACCGACACAATACATACAACAAAGCCGACAAAAGGCGGAGCAACCATAACAAAAAATTATCCCCTGCTACACACACGTGCAACAGGGGACAAACCTATTAACTTTGCTTTATGCACATTAGTTTAAAACAGTTATACGAGTTTCTACAGTTAGGTATTTAATTACAGATATCTTAAATCTTGTCTCCTTTTTCGTTTGCAAAGGTAATAAAAGAAGCGTTTCAATTCGGGATATAATCCGTTAATAGAGGGGGCAAAAACTATCAAAAGACAGTTTTTCCACCATTCTCGGCGGGTTTTACGGGGGTGAATGAAGTATTATGGCATTTTTTTAGTACTTTTGCAACAAATTGATACTACGTATGAATGTCACTGAAATATTGAACAATAAAACCTCGGGAAAGCATTTCTCTTTTGAAGTGCTCCCCCCGCTTAAGGGTGCAGGAACCGAAAAGTTATTTTCGACCATCGACAAGTTAAAAGAACAGAATCCCTTATACATCAACATCACCACACATCATAGCGAATTTGTTTATCGTGAACGGGAGGATGGACTACTTGAACGCTTCCGTGTGCGCCGTCGCCCTGGTACCATTGCCATCGCTGCCGCCATACAAAATCGATATGACATACCTGTGATTCCCCATATTATATGCAGTGGTGTTTCAAAATTCGACATTGAATATGAATTGCTCGACCTGCAATTCCTTGGCATTAGCAATCTGCTCCTGCTCCGTGGAGACAAGGCCAAGGAAGACCGCACATTCACTCCCACTACCGATGGTTATGCCCACACCACAGAGTTGATACAGCAAGTAGTGCAATTCAACAAAGGAAAGTTCGTTGACGGGACCTCAATCAAACAGCCTGGAATGCCTTTCAACTTTGGCGTAGCAGCCTATCCTGAGAAGCATGACGAGGCTCCTAATTTGGAGCAAGACATGAAATACTTGAAGGAGAAACAGGACTTGGGGGCACAATATGCTGTAACACAACTGTTCTACGACAACCAGAAATATTTTGATTTCGTGAAACGTGCCCGCGAGATGGGCATCACCATTCCTATTGTACCTGGCATCAAACCATTTGCCAAGCTTTCGCAACTCACCGTGGTTCCCAAGACGTTCCATTGCGACATTCCTGAAGAACTGGCGAAAGAGATATTGAAATGCAAGACTGATGACGATGCCAAAGCACTCGGCATTGAGTGGACAACAACACAATGTCAAGAACTCTATCAACATGGTATACATAATATTCATTTCTATACCGTGTCGGCAGTAGATTCCGTGTACGAAGTGACCAAACGTCTCCTATAAAGCAAAGATGAAATTCAGCGAGGTTATAGGGCAAGAAGATGCCAAACAGAGATTTCGCCAAATGGTGCGCGAAAATCGCGTGCCACAAGGCATATTGCTCTGCGGCAAGCAGGGCGTGGGCAAGATGGCACTTGCCATGGCATTCGCGTCCTATCTGCTCTGTGAGCGTCACGAGGAGCAAGAAGATTGTTGCGACACATGCCGCCAGTGCATCATGCTCCGCAAGTGGGAGCACCCCGATCTGCATTTCACCTACCCCACCATCAAGCAGCCGGGTTCCAGCAGCGACCACCAGCCCATCAGCGATGATTATGCTCGCGAATGGCACTCTATGATATGCAAATCTGCTTATTTCACGCTGGACAATTGGATGGAATATATGAACGCTGCTAATCAGCAAGCCCTTATCACTGGAGCCGAAAGCGATGAACTTACGAAGAAGCTAAGTCTAAAGTCGAGTCAAGGTGGATATAAGGTAGCGATCATTTGGTTGCCCGAACGCATGAACCAAACCAGCGCCAACAAGTTACTAAAACTACTTGAAGAGCCACCGCAGCACACCGTTTTCATCATGGTGAGCGAAGCGCCAGAACGACTGCTCGACACCATACGCAGCCGCGTGCAGCGTATTGATATCAAGCAAATCGGCACAGATGCCATAGAGAAAGCGCTCGTAGAACGGCGCGGATTGGGCGAAGAGGAGGCACACACCATAGCCCGCGTAGCAAACGGAAGTTGGAACAAAGCCCTTGCCGAATTGGACACTGGCAACGAAAACCGCATGTTTCTCGATATGTTTATCATGCTCATGCGACTCGCCTACATGCGCAACATACATGACTTAAAGAAGTGGAGCGAGGCAGTGGGCGAATTCGGTCGCGAAAAACAAAAGCGCATGATTGTGTATTTCGAGCGAATGATACGCGAGAACTTCATGTATAACTTCCATCAACCCGAGTTGTGCTACATGACACAAGACGAGGCAAATTTCTCGAAGAACTTCGCCCGATTTATCAACGAAGCCAACGTGCTGAGCATTAACGAGCTCTTACAACGTGCGCTACGCGACATCTCGCAGAACGCCAACGGCAAAATCGTGTTCTTCGATATGGCGCTAAAAATGATTATTCTGCTCATTCAAAAATAATATACATATATACAACAACCATTTATGGACTACAAGAACTTAAAATACCAGATATGCAACGGATGCGACCGCGGACTCTGCAAACGAGGATGTGGCAGGCAAGACCGTCAACTGAACACCTATGACTGGCTTGCTGACGTACCCGGAAACGCACTAAGCACCGACCTCGTAGAAGTGCAATTCAAGAATACGCGCAAGGGATACTTCCACAACGTGAATGGTCTTGACCTAAAGAAAGGCGACATCGTGGCTGTAGAGGCAAGTCCAGGACACGATGTCGGTGTGGTCACCTTGACTGGAGAGTTGGTAAAACTGCAAATCAAGAAAGCCAATCTGCGCTCCGCAGACGATATCAAACGTATCTATCGATTGGCAAAACAAGTGGACATGGACAAGTATCACGAAGCCAAAAGCCGCGAGCAAGGCACCATGATACAAAGTAGACAAATAGCCAAAGACCTAGGACTGCAGATGAAAATCGGCGACGTAGAGTATCAAGGAGACGGCAACAAAGCCATCTTCTACTACATTGCTGACGAGCGCGTGGACTTCCGCCAACTCATCAAAGTGTTGGCAGAGACGTTCCACGTGAGAATCGAGATGAAACAAATCGGTGCACGACAAGAGGCTGGACGCATCGGAGGAACTGGTCCATGCGGTCGCGAGCTCTGCTGCGCCACCTGGATGAAGAACTTCGTCAGTGTGAGTACCAATGCTGCACGCTTCCAGGACATCTCACTCAACCCACAGAAGTTGGCGGGTATGTGCGCCAAACTGAAGTGTTGTCTGAACTATGAAGTAGACCAATATGTGGAAGCAAGTCGTAAAATGCCTAGCAAGGAGATTATCCTTCAGGCCAAAGACAGCGACTACTATCTGTTCAAGACCGACATCCTCGCTGGACTGGCCACTTATTCGACCGACAAGAACCTCGCCGCCAACCTCGAAACCATCAGTAGTAAGCGTGCTATGGAAATTATCGAGATGAACAAGCAGGGCGAAAAGCCTTTGTCGCTTGATGAAAACGGCAAGGCCAAAGAGCAACAAAAGCCCATCGACTTGTTGGCAGGTGAAAGCATCACACGCTTCGACAAAAAGAAAAAGAAGAAAAAGCCTGCACGCCAAGGCAAGCCCGACAACCGCAATAGACAGGAGGGAGCAACAAGCGGAAATCAGCTAGAGAAGTCGGTACGTCAAGATAATCCCCAACAAGGCGAAGCCCCCAAGCAAGGCAACCGTTCACGCAACGAACGGCAACCCAAACAAGGGAACCAGCCACGGCAACCGCGACAAGGCGGAAAACCACGACAGCCTCGACAGCAAGGCAAGCCCGAAGGTGGTCCACAGGAGAAGAAACAACCCGAAAATGAAAATAAGTAACATCTTTATCACTATCTTGCTCGCAGCCATCATTACAGCCTGCGAAAGCAAGGTGGTGTATGATAGATATGACGACACCTCAGTGGAAGGTTGGAACAAGGCAGACCCCTTGACGTTCGACATTCCTCCCATAGACTCCACGGGCATTTATTCCTTGGGTGGAGGATTGCGTATCAATGGCGCCTTCCCGTTCATGAGTGTAACACTCATCGTGGACACCCAAATTCCCAACCGACAAATCAACCGCAGTGATACCATTGTCTGTCCGACCATCAATAAGAGTGGGAAACCTCTCGGCACAGGTGTAAACTTCTTCCAAACACAATTCCCCATCAAAGAAATCAGATTGGAAAAAGGAGACTCACTGCACATCACGGTTAGACACGACATGCGACGGGAAGAACTCCCCGGTGTCATCAACGTGGGCATCAGACTAGAACATAGCAAATGGCCCTACAAAGGAACAAACAATCACCTATTTTAATATTATGCACACATTCAAGAAACAAATCAAAGGACTGTTAATACTTGCCATTGCCTTGGTAGCCGTGGCTAGTCTATCTGCTTTCAAAAAAGACAAAACAATCACCATCTTCACCATCGGAGACTCTACGATGGCCAATAAAGACATTAAGAATGGCAACACAGAACGCGGATGGGGCATGATGCTACAAGACTGCTTCACAGAAGACATTCGTGTGGACAACCATGCCTTGAACGGACGCTCGTCGAAGTCGTTTATCGACGGCGGCAAGTGGCAGCCCGTGCTCGACCGCATCAAGCCTGGTGACTATGTGTTCATTCAGTTTGGCCACAACGACGAGAAGCCTAAGGCAGACCGCCACACAGATCCAGGCACTACATTTGATGAAAACTTGCGCAAGTTTGTTCGTGAGACACGTGAGCGTGGTGGCATCCCTGTATTGTTCAACGCTGTAGTGCGCCGCATCTTCTACTATGAATCGGGACAATATCTCAAGGCCACTTCTGGCAAGGATATTGAAGATGAAGCTCTGCGCAAAACCACAAACGCTGCAGATGGTGGCAAGATTGTGGAAGGCGACACGCTCGTAGACACCCACGGAGCTTATTTGCTCTCTCCGCGCAATGTGGCGAAAGAAATGAACGTCCCATTTGTTGATGCCAACAAAATCACACACGACTTGGAGCAAGGTTTGGGTCCTGTGGAGTCGAGAAAACTACACATGTGGTATCTTCCCGGTGAGAATCCTGCCATTCCTAAGGGCAGAAAAGACAATACACATTATAATATATATGGTGCGAGAAAGGTGTCTTCCCTTTTAGCTGACGCTATTGCCAAGGAAGTTCCTGCTCTGAAAAAATACGTGCGCCACTACGATTTGGTAGTTGCAAGCAACGGACAAGGTGACTACTTCGACCTTCAGGAAGCCGTAAACGCAGCCCCAGCAGGAAAGAAAACTACCATTCTCGTTTGTAAGGGAGAATGGAAGAAACCAGTTATC
>CAVKQP010000058.1:0-10371 GCA_963658165.1 Clostridium sp. CAG:302
ACTCAATCTAGCACTCAAGCAATTGTCGTTTAAAGAAAAGAGTGGCATCTGCGTGAACCAGTTCTCAAGCCGCATTGCACTTGATTCCAATCGTGTTATGCTACCCAACATGGTGTTTTCTACCCCAGAGTCGTCGTTGACAGCCAACTTCATGATGGACTTGAATACGTTTGACGAGAAGAATCCAGGCAAACTGCACGTAAAATTGGATGGCATGTTTGGCAAGCAAGACATCATGCGCTTCATGGGCGGAATGCCCACAGAGTTTATTCGTCGTTGGCCCAACCAACCTTTAACGGTCAAGGGAGCTGCTAGTGGCAATATGAACCGCATCAACATAGTGGGTCTCTCCGTGAAGCTCCCCACTGCCTTCCATGCCTTCGCTAAAGGTTTTGCAGAAAACCCAACCGACGTGAAGCACCTCAAAGCAAAAGTTGATGTAGAAGCGAAGACCTTCAACCTTGGTTTTATCACCGCCCTGCTTGACAAAGAAATCAACAAGACCGTGAACATACCATCGGGCATCGGCTTAAAAGGTTCGTTCGGTGCAGATGGTGAGAAATATTCAGCAGACTTTGTAGCTACGGAAGGTGCAGGTGTTGTCAAGGCAAAAGGAAGGTTTGACCTCGCACAAATGGCATACGAGGTAAATATGGATGCCAACAAACTACAACTTCAACACTTCTTGCCCCACTATGGGTTGTCGCCTTTTTCTGGCACTTTAACGGCACAAGGTTGTGGTACTGATTTGTTCTCTCCGAAAACCCAGCTAGTTGCCAAAACTCACGTTTCCCATTTCCACTATGGAGGTTACGACATGAGTGGAATGAAAGGTGATGCCAAAATTTCAAGCGGCAATGTCAGCGCCAACCTCTTTAGTCAATCCCAACTGTTGGACGGCACCATCAATCTTCGTGCGCTGATGAACAAGAAAGTGGTGCGCGGCACGATATCTTGCGACATGCGTCAAGCAGATTTGTATCGACTAAACGTGGTCGACAAACCTTTGTCAGCAGGTTTGTGTGCCCATGTAGACATAGACAGTGATTTGAAAGACTATTATAAGGTAGACGGTTTCGTAAGCAGCATCGTACTGAAAGACAATAAGCAATATTACTATCCACAAGACCTCACACTTGAAGCACTTACCAACAAAGACACCACAACAGTCTGTCTCACTTGCGGAGACTTAGACTTTGACGTTCATCTGAAAGGCGGATATGAACGGTTGATAAAAGACGGCACGCAGTTATGGGCAGAACTAAACAAGCAGATGGCCAACAAGTATATCGACCAGTTGCTGTTGAGAAAGCACTTCCCCACCATGTCAGTCTATCTTAAGTCGGGAAAGGACAATGCTTTCTGCAAGGTGCTCAAACGCTATGGCTATAACCTCGCCAATATCTTTATGGATGTGAACACCTCTCCGCTGGCAGGAATCAACGGAAACATCGGCATCGACTCGTTGGTGGTAGATAGCATTCGGCTGGACACCATCCGGTTGAACTTCTTCTCAGACTCCACCCGAATCAACTATACTGCACAGGTGCGCAACAACAAGAAGAACGACTATGTGTTCAATGCGCTATTTGACGGAGAGTTGCATGAACGAAGTGCGCTAGTCAACGGCAAAATCTACGACGAAAAAGACCGTCTCGGCATTGGTCTAGGGTTGAATGCAGCCATGGAGCAAGGCGGCATACGGCTGAACATCAGCAATGGGGACCCGATATTGGGTTACAAGAAATTCCATGTAAATGATAGCAACTACGTTTTCCTTGGTGAGGACAAGAGGGTATCGGCAGATGTACAACTGATAGCTGATGATGGCACTGGATTCCGCATCTACAGTACAGACGACACTGATGCACTGCAAGACCTTACCGTGGGTGTCAACAATTTTGAATTGACAAACATCACAAAGGTGTTACCTTATCTGCCGAAAATCAGTGGTAAGGTGAATGGAGATTTCCACCTTATTAATACGGCTGACGAGCTCTCGGTGTCATCATCATTATCGGTCGACAAAATGGTCTATGAAGGATGCGCCATGGGCGACATCGGGTCAGAGTTTGTCTATATGCCTAAAGGAGATGGCACACATTATGTGAATGGCAACCTGATATGCAATGATCGCGAAGTATGCACACTTGAAGGGACCTATGCGCCCACGACAAACGGCATCAATGCCAAGCTGGAAATGAACCGCACACCGCTTAGCCTGGTCAACGGATTTATTCCACAACAAATTATGGGTCTGAAAGGCACAGGTGAAGGAACACTAACGGTGACTGGCAACGTTAACAAGCCGCAAGTGGACGGTGAGATCTTCCTCGATTCTGCCTATCTTGTGAGTGTGCCCTATGGCGTGGAACTACGCTTCGACAACGATCCCGTGAGAATTGTAGGTAGTCATCTGCTTCTTGAGAACTTTGAGATGTATGCTCACAACAACAGTCCGCTTGTGTTAGCTGGCGATTTGGACTTCTCCAATCCTGACCACATGATGCTTAACCTGAAAATGAGAGCAGAAAACTATCAGATCATAGATGCCAAAGAGAACTCTCGTTCAGAAACGTTTGGAAAGGCCTTCGTCAATGTGTTCGCACGACTGAGCGGACCATTGGACGACCTCAATATGCAGGGAAAACTAGATGTTCTTGGGTCTACAGACATGACCTACATCTTGCGTGATTCGCCGTTGACCACAGACAATCAATTAGAGGGATTGGTGACATTCATAGACCCGAAAAATACTGCCGCTGAAGAAGTGAACCGTCCTACCCCAACAGGTCTTAACATGGATATGTCTATCAATGTGGACCAGACGGCACACATTGTTTGTGCCCTCAATGCCGACCAGTCGAACTACATCGACTTAGAGGGAGGCGGCACACTCCGAATGCAATACAACACAGTGGACGGGATACAGTTGCGTGGCCGATACACGCTGAACAACGGACAAATGAAATATTCGCTCCCAGTTATTCCGCTCAAGACGTTCACCATTCAAGACGGCAGTTATGTGGAATTCCGCGGAGACCCGATGAACCCCTATTTGAACATCACCGCCTTAGAAGAAGTGAAATCGTCTGTGTCTGGTAGCAACGGACAGGGCCGAATCGTGAATTTCACTTGTGGTGTGGTGGTTTCAAAGACGCTCAACGACATGGGACTAGAGTTCGTAATCGATGCCCCTGAAGATATCTCCATGCATAGTGAGCTGCAAGCCATGTCGGTGGAAGACAGGGGTAAGTTGGCTGTCACTATGCTCACAACGGGCATGTACTTGTCGGACGGCAACACCAAGAACTTCACCATGAACAGTGCGCTCAGTGCATTCTTGCAGAGTCAGATTAATCAAATATCGGGAAATGCACTCCGCACGCTCGACTTGAGTTTCGGACTAGACAACACGACAGATGCCACAGGTCGCATGCATACAGACTACTCGTTTAAGTTTGCCAAGCGTTTTTGGAACAATCGCTTGCGCATTGTGGTGGGCGGCAAGCTCTCTACAGGCGCTGATGTACAGAACCAAAATGAATCGTTCTTTAATAACGTGATGTTTGAATACAGACTCAGCGATACATCGAACAAGTATATCAAGGTGTTCTACGACCGCGACAGTTATGATTGGCTCGAAGGAAATGTGGGCGAGTTTGGCGCGGGCTTTGTATGGAAACGCAAGTTGCTACACTTTAAAGACATCTTCAACTTCAAGAAGGAGCAGAGTCTACTGCCCACGCTGCAGCAACAAAATGCAGCCAATGATTCCTCTATGACAACAAAACCATAAGACGAGAAAATGAAAACACATCTATTATATAAGGTTGCGACATGCCTTCTTTGGGCGAGTCTGTTGGCAGGATGTTCTTCCACCAGCGGCGTACCCGATGGTGACCAGTTGTTCACAGGTTTGAAGCCCATCAAATATGAGAACTATGAAAAAGGTGAGCATTTCTTGAGCACGCAAGAGGAAGTGGAAGCAGCGCTAGCAACTGCCCCCAATGGGGCTTTGCTCGGAAGTTCTTACTATCGCACCCCCATACAGATGCGCCTATGGATATGGAATGCCTTTCACAATGACACCACAGGCGTTGGTCGTTGGATGACCAAATCGTTTGGTAAGGCTCCCGTGCTGATGAGTTGGGTGAATCCCGCATTGCGTGCGTCGGTAGCCACCAACGTAATTCGCAATCACGGCTATTGCCATGGGAATGTGAGCTATGAAAACGTGACCGAAAAGAATTCCAAGAAAGCAAAGATTGCTTACACAGTGAACATGGGCAAGCTCTTCACTGTAGACACCTTGAAATATCGAGATTTCCCTATAGAGGCAGATAGCTTACTACAGCAATATGCAAGAGAAACCGTTCTTAAGAAAGGTACACCCTTCTCCGTGTCAAGACTTGACGAAGAGCGCAATCGCATTTCATCAATCTTCCGCAACAATGGTTATTTTTACTATCAACCCGACTATGCTGTCTATTTGGCCGATACACTGAGTAATCCAGGGCATGCTCAATTGCAGTTGCAGTTGGCAAATGGATTAGACCAGCGCGTGAAGCGAAAGTGGTATATCGGCAATGTGGAGATCGATTTCCGCCGTCAATACACCGATATCTTGCGCGATAGCATCTGCCGCAGGCATTTTGTTGCGCGGTATAATGGCAAGAAGCCACCCGTCAGATTGCGTGTGGTATGGAAGAATATGCGACTTTATCCGAAGCAGTTGTATAGCTATGAGAACTATCAGCAGACGGTTAACAACATCTCCAACACTGGTTTGTTCAGCATGACCAATTTCACATTCACACCGCGTGACACCACTTCTGCATGCGACACCATCGATTTGAAATTGAATTGCATCTTCGACAAGCCCTACGATTTCTATGTAGAGACCAATGCTACAGGTAAGACTACGGGGCGGATGGGTCCTGAGTTGGTGCTCGGTTTTACTAAGCGCAATGCCTTCCGGGGAAATGAGAAGCTCGACATCAACCTTCACGGTTCTTATGAATGGCAGACAAGTAGTAACAGCGGTAAGGAGAAACTCAACTCGTATGAGTTCGGTGGCGACATCTCGTTAGAACTTCCCCGTGTGCTTTCGCCCTTCCCTGTAAAACGGTTGTTTTATACCACACCCTCTACGATTATCAAGGCATCAACCAACACGCTCAATCGTGCTGGCTATTTCAAACGGCGTATCGTCTCTGGTGAACTTACTTATAAATTCCAACCCACGGCAACGATGATGCACGAGTTCAGTCCTCTCACTTTGGAATATGAATACATGAAAAAAGTGACGGATAAATTTGCTGCCATCCTTAACGACAATCCCTACCTGTTGATGTCGATGCAGGACCAGTTTCTTCCGAAGTTGAAATACACGTTCACCTACACGAGTCCCAAGGAATATAAGAACCCGATATATTGGCAGACCACCATCAGCGAATCCGCCAATGTCCTCTCGTTGGGATACATGGCATTCGGAAAGAAATGGAATGAACGGGGCAAAGAAATGTTTAAGAACCCGTATGCACAGTTCTTGAAGATGGAAACCGATTTCCGCAAGACATGGGCACTCACACCTCACAGCCAATTGGTGGGACATGTTAGTGGCGGCATCATCTGGGCATATGGCAATTCAGAGAACGCGCCCTATAGTGAGCAGTTCTACGTGGGTGGTGCCAATAGCATTCGTGCATTCACTGTGCGAAGCATTGGTCCTGGAGCCTACTACACGGATGAAAGCCGTTTGTCATATATGGACCAAACGGGAGATGTCAAGTTGCAAGCCAACTTAGAGTATCGTGCTCGATTGTTCGGTAATCTTTATGGCGCTGCCTTCCTCGACGCCGGAAACATCTGGGCAATGCGCGATGATGGCTATCGAAGCAATTCGAAGTTTAAACTAAAAAACCTGGCAGACCAACTGGCTGTAGGCACAGGTATTGGTGTGCGCTATGATCTGGAATTCTTCGTACTGCGCATAGACTGGGGTATAGGCATACACCTACCCTACGACACCGGTAAAAAGGGATACTACAACATCCGGCACTTTAAAGATGGACAGAGTCTGCACTTAGCAATAGGATATCCGTTTTAATGGTCCCCGCTACTCTACTTGAGCAAGCGTAAAAAAACAATAAAATCCGATACACCTTTCGCATTATCAAGATAAATGGGTAACTTTGCCACATTATTTATAAATAAAAAAGATGAGAAAAATACAATTTGCCATCATGGCACTCCTTTCCTTGCTGGTCTTTTCCGCTTGTAGCGACAGCGAAACATATGCAGATCAGAAGAAGAAAGAGCGTTCGGCGATTGCGCAGTATATCGCAACAAACAAGATCAACACTATTTCAGAAACCATTTTCGCCCAACAAGGGTACACCACCGATGTATCGAAAAACCAATACGTTTTGCTCGACCAATCGGGAGTCTATATGCAGATATGCAACGAAGGATGCGGCGAGAAAATACAAAATGGCGAAAGTCTTACGGTCATATGCCGCTACACCGAAGTAAACATAATGGAGGGCGACACCATCTCGACCAACATGATCCCCTATTATAGTTCCATGCCTGACTTGATGAACGTGACAAACACCAGCGGTTCTTTCACTGCTACATTCGACACAGGCAGTAGTGTGATGTATCGCACCTATAGTAGCACATCCGTACCGACAGGTTGGCTCGTACCACTCAGCTATATTAAAATTGGTTATCCAAAGAAGGAAGGCGAGGAAATAGCCCACGTAAAACTTATCGTTCCCCATTCTGCAGGTCAGTCCTATGCAACTCAATACGTGTATCCTTGCTACTACGACATCACCTATCAGGCAGAACGCTAAAGTAGAAACGTCAAAAACGAATAGACTATGACACTGATTAAATCTATCTCTGGCATCAGAGGAACGATTGGTGGGCAAACAGGCGATACGCTCAACCCACTGGATATCGTAAAGTTCACTACGGCTTATGCCGCATTCATACGTAAAAGCAGCCAATCGACATCCAATAGTATTATTGTCGGTCGTGATGCTCGCATCTCGGGCAGCATGGTAGACAAGATTGTAAGTGGTACGCTGATGGGATGTGGATACGATGTCATCAACATCGGACTTGCCACCACGCCTACTACCGAACTTGCCGTGCGCATGTCAAAATCGGCTGGAGGCATCATCATCACCGCTAGCCACAACCCACGCCATTGGAATGCACTGAAGTTGCTTAACCAAGAAGGTGAATTTCTCACTAAAGAGGATGGTAACGAGGTGCTCGCCATTGCAGAGAAAGAAGATTTCTCGTATGCCGATGTGGACCATCTTGGGCAATATAAGGAAGACAACACATATAACGCACGCCACATAGAGAGCGTGTTGGCTTTAAACCTTGTAGATGCCGAAGCCATCAAGAAGGCTCATTTCAAGGTTTGTGTCGATACCATCAATAGTGTGGGCGGCATCATCCTCCCCGACTTGTTCAAGGCATTAGGAGTGGAATACACCATCCTCAATGGCGAAGCAAATGGCGATTTTGCCCACAATCCAGAACCACTTGAGAAAAACCTCAGTGGCATTATGGATGCTATGAAACTGGGTGAATATAACCTTGGCATCGTGGTTGACCCAGATGTAGACCGCTTGGCATTCATCTGCGAAGACGGAAAGATGTTTGGCGAGGAATATACACTGGTCAGCGTGGCAGACTATGTGCTCAGTCACACACCGGGCAACACCGTGAGCAACCTCAGCAGCACACGTGCCCTCCGCGATGTGACCGAACATCATGGCGGTATCTACACTGCTGCAGCCGTAGGTGAGGTAAATGTTACTACACAAATGAAAGCCGTGAAAGCCGTTATCGGTGGAGAAGGCAATGGTGGAGTCATCTATCCCGAAAGCCATTATGGCCGTGATGCGCTCGTTGGCATTGCTTTGTTCTTATCATCATTGGCACATAAAGGATGCACAGCGAGCAAACTGCGTGCATCATTCCCCAACTATTTCATTGCCAAGAACCGCATCGACCTCACTCCTTCTACGGATGTAGATGCCATCTTGGAAAAGGTGAAGGAAATGTATAAGAAAGAAAAGATTACTGACATCGACGGCGTGAAGATAGACTTTGCCGACAAGTGGGTACACTTGCGCAAGTCGAACACCGAACCGATTATCCGCGTTTATAGCGAAGCGCATACGATGGAAGAAGCCGACCAACTCGGCAAACAAATCATGCAAGTAGTCTACGACATGCAATAAGTCAACGCTTCAGACTATGGAAACGGCACCAAACCTTGATTGGCTTGGTGTCGTTTTCATTTCACTGCTCCACAATCGCGGAGATAACGCTTAAGCAGGAAACACCATTGCTTATAGCCCTGTTCACTGAGATGCAATCCATCGACAGATAGTTCCCTTCGCAATTCGTTAGATCCGTGGCGGGTGAACTTCGAGAATAAGTCGATATAATCAATGCCGTTCCGCTCACAATAAGCACGCACACGACGGTTCACAGCAGGTACCACATCGGTTTTGCCTTCGAGGGTTTTCCATCGCTCAAAACCTTCATTGATGGGCAAGATGCTCTGCACATAGAGTTTGGTCTGCGGCGCATCCTGACGTATTTTAGCGATTACCTTCACGCATAGCTCTGCCACCTGCTCTCCCGTGAGATCATGACTCACATCATTAATGCCGACCATCAAAAAAATAGCTTTCGGATTGCCTGGTAATATCTGTACCAAGCGATGATAAATGCCTGTTGCATCGTCACCTGCTATGCCACGATTGCGGATGTGTCTGCCACCTACACGTTTGTTCCAGTCTCGTCCAAATTCAGTGATACTATTACCGAGCATCACCACATCGGTAGAGTCTATAGGACGCATCTTTTCAAACTCCGCCACCTTATCATTGTAGTGCGCAAACGATTGATAGGTCACTCGCTGAGCACAAACTAAAGCATGAGCACTCCACATCAACATACATATAGCGATTAATCTTTTCATTTCACACGTGTTCGATATATCAAAAAGCCGTTTGTCCGACTATAGACAAACGGCAATATTCACTTTTTATTATGTATCCTTTATTTTAGATAGCTCATCACTTTTTCAAAGTATCGCTGCGTGCGCTGGATACTGTATCGCATTCCTCCATTCCAAGAACGGATGGCACGCTCAATATCATTTTTCGGATTGTGGAACGACTGTATGAGCAGGAACATCTCTTTCGATTTCGCTACATTGAAGCGATCGGCCAAACTAAAACGTTTCTTACTCTTGCGACGCTTAAGAATATTGTTGCATTCTGCCACGAGAATGGGAGTAATCTGCATGGCTCCACACGAATTTCCTGATACAGCCTTGGCATTGCCTCTACTTTCCACTTGAATAATGGCATCCATCACTGGATTCCAATCCACTTTATTTACATTTTCTTCAAGAACTTTTTCGTCATCTTGCGCCATTAAAGCACAAGGAAGACACATAAACATCAATAAACATACTACTCTTAAAATTCTACTCATAATGACTTTTTTATGGAGTCTGAACTTGATGATGATGGGGCTAAGTTCGCGATAGAGACATTGAAAACATCAATGAAAATACCCTCCATCTGGACTCCAGTTATACTTAGAGAATAACTGCTACCAATACAACAAGAGCAATTATTCTTTTTAATTCGGTTGCAAAGTTACGAAAAACTTTCCAAACAGCCAAATTGTGTGCATTCTGTTGTGCAATTTTAAGAATGTAAACGAGTGTTATAACTTATTGTTATTCAATATAATTAATCTGCAAAACCTTTGTACAAGCGGAAAGTGTGCAATTCTCTGTGCAGATTTACCCTACTAGGTTTTGTTCGCAAAAAGAACAATTGTTAACAGAAAAGCGGCTACTTCCGTTAAAGGGAAGCAGCCGCCTATTGTTCTTTTACGATATGCTTGCTATCGGTTAGCCGTAGATAACCTTTCCGTTTTCATCCTCAAATGGAGTGAGATCCTTGGAGTATTGGTTCATGGCACGGAGACTCATGCCCATAGAAGAGAATCCACCATCATGGAAGAGGTTCTGCATCGTCACCTTACGGGTGAAATCAGAGAACATCATCACACAATAGTTGGCGCAATCTTCAGCATCAGCATTGCCCAATGGCGACATCTTGTCTGCAAAGTCCATCATGCCACCAATTTCCTTGATACCCTTTCCTGCAGTGGTAGCGGTGGGTGACTGAGAAATCGTGTTCACACGCACGTGCTTCTCGCGTCCATAGATATAGCCGAAGCTGCGGGCAATGCTCTCCAGCATGCTCTTAGCATCTGCCATGTCGCTATAGCCAAAGAAAGTGCGTTGGG
>CAVKQP010000059.1:0-10358 GCA_963658165.1 Clostridium sp. CAG:302
GCGTCGACCTAAAGGACATAGGGAACAACAATAGCTTCAGCATTTCTATCTTCCCCGAGGATGCGGCGAGGGCGCCGCACCTACTACTGATAAAGTGCGTGATATTATCAATGCAAATAGCAAACTATTCAGTTTGCGGATACATGAAACATATTTCATCTTGATAGATCTTACTTTCTATATGCTTTACCCAGGAGAGAACAGCAAACAACCCTACTCTCTCACTCCATGAGACATAGGTGACTCCGTGGTGGAGTGCATGGAGAAACACAACAAAACAAAAATATGCATAAAAGTGTGGCACGATATTTGTCGGTTAGAATAAGAAGTAATATATTTGCATCATTAACTTTATAACAACAAAAAGAAAATGGAAAGAGACGAACTTTATAATGCCGTCAGAGAGAAAGAAGGTATGCTCTCTACGGCCTTTCCTGCTCTGATGAGCAAGGTGTACACTTGGATGGCACTCGCATTGGTGATTACAGGCATGACCGCATATGGTTTTGCATCTACAAATCTTACATTGACCATTGTCAGCAACCAGCCACTATTTTGGGGACTCATCATTGCTGAGTTCGCCCTGGTATGGGGAATCAGTGGAGCCATCAACAGAATATCGCTGTTGACAGCAACTCTGCTGTTCATTCTTTATTCTGCCATCAACGGAGCAATGCTCTCCTCTATATTCTACGTGTTCACCATGTCGTCAATAACCAGCGTGTTCTTCATCACTGCAGGCACATTTGGCGTGATGGCAGCCGTTGGATATTTCACCAAGAGCGACCTCACCTCGATGGGTAAGATTCTATTTATGGCATTGATCGGACTGATTATCGCCACGGTAGTCAACTTGTTTATGAACAATTCTGCCCTCGACCTGATTATCAGCTATGTGGGTGTGTTGATTTTTGTAGGCTTGACTGCATACGATTCTCAGAAAATCAAGCAGATGCTCGCCCAGTGTAACGAGGTGAACGAAGACTCGCAGAAACTTGCCGTACTCGGTTCGCTGACCCTCTATCTCGACTTTATCAACCTGTTCATCTACCTGCTGAGAATATTCGGCGATAGGAAATAGATACCGCAGACTACACCTTATTATATATAAAGAGCAGCCCCGCAAGCGCATAGAAAAGCGTGCTTGCGGGGCTTTTTTGCATAAAACGGGAAAATAGTCGCATATTTATTTGTGTGTTCGCATATTTATTCATACTTTTGCGGGCGTAAACGAATAAATATACAAGCAATGAAAAGCAAGTCAGATCGAATAGAAACGTTGAAGATGATTATCTCAAGCCAGCAAATGGGCAGCCAAGAGGAGGTATTGAGAGCATTGTCGAGCGAAGGTTTCAACCTGACCCAAGCCACACTGAGCCGCGACATGAAGCAACTGAAAGTGGCAAAAGCGGCAAGCATGAACGGCAAATACGTCTATGTGCTCCCCAATGAGACGATGTATAGACGAGTGTCTAAGCCTGCAACAGCCCGCGAGATGCTCCGCACACCAGGCTTTATCTCTATCAGTTTTTCGGGGAATATGGCAGTGGTGAAGACACGCCCTGGTTACGCCAGCAGCATTGCCTACAACATAGACAATGACAATATTCCCGAAATACTCGGTACGATAGCTGGCGACGATACCATCTTCATTGTGATGAAAGAAGGCACTTCGAAAGCCGATTTGGAAAAGACGCTAGAAGTATATTTCACCTAAGAGAACAAAGAGAAGAGAGAACATTTTATAGGAGAGAGAGATTTTACTAACGAAAACGATAAAAACGACATAAAAGAAAATGGAAGAAATCAAAGTAATGGTAGCCGACGCTTCTCACGAGAAATACGTTGACACAATCCTGGAAACAATGGCATCGTCAGCCAAGGTGAGAGGTACGGGTATCGCTCGCCGTTCACACGAATACGTAGCAACCAAGATGAAAGAAGGCAAGGCAGCAATAGCCCTTTGCAACGGAAACTTCGTAGGGTTCAGCTACATCGAGACATGGGGCAACAAGCACTATGTTACCACCTCTGGATTGATTGTCAACCCCGACTATCGTCACCGCGGCGTGGCCAAGCGCATCAAGAATCTCACCTTCACCCTCGCCCGCCTGCGCTGGCCGAAGGCCAAGATATTCTCGCTCACCAGCGGATCGGCAGTCATGAAGATGAATACCCAATTGGGCTATCTGCCCGTTACATTCTCCGACCTTACCGACGACGAGGCGTTTTGGAGAGGTTGTGAGGGTTGCATCAACGTAGATGTGTTGAAACGCACGGAACGCCGCTTCTGCATCTGCACTGGCATGATGTATGACCCAGAGGAACATCCAGACGACAAGCTCCCCATAGATTTGCCGCAAGAAGTTATCGACAAGATCAAGGAAAGAGAAGCCCAATCATAAGTTGCCGCCATGGCAAATACCCAAAGAACATAAGAAAAACAATTAAAATCCCAGATATTATGGCAGACAAGAAGAAAGTTGTAGTAGCGTTTTCAGGAGGCCTCGACACCTCATACACAGTGATGAAACTCTCGCACGACATGGGCTACGAAGTCTATGCGGCATGTGCCAACACCGGCGGCTTCAGTGCTGAGCAACTGAAAGCCAACGAAGAAAACGCCTATAAGTTGGGCGCCAAAGAATATGTGACACTCGACGTGACGCAGGAATACTATGAGAAGAGTCTGAAATACATGATTTATGGCAACGTGATGCGCAACAACTGCTACCCTATCTCGGTATCTTCAGAGCGCATCTTCCAAGCCATCGCCATTGCTCGCTATGCCAAGCAGATTGGCGCAGATGCCATTGCCCATGGTTCTACAGGTGCTGGCAACGACCAGATACGTTTCGACATGACCTTCCTCGTGATGGCTCCCGGTGTGGAGATTATCACCCTCACCCGCGACCATGCTCTTTCACGAAAAGAAGAGGTAGACTATCTGAATGAACACGGCTATTTTGCCGATTTCACCAAACTGAAATACTCCTATAACGTAGGCATCTGGGGCACTAGCATCTGCGGCGGTGAGATTCTCGATTCTGCCGAGGGACTGCCAGAAGAGGCTTATCTGAAGCACGTGACCAAGCAGGAAGAAAGTACACTGAAGATCACTTTCGAGAAGGGCGAAATCACTGCTGTAAACGGAGAAAAGTTCTCCGACAAGGTGAAAGCCATCCAAAAGATAGAGGAGATCGGTGCAGCCTACGGCATTGGACGCGACTGCAACGTGGGTGACACCATCATCGGCATCAAAGGCCGTGTAGGTTTCGAAGCTGCAGCCCCCAAACTGATCATCGAAGCACACCGCTTGCTTGAGAAGTACACACTGAGCAAATGGCAGCAATACTGGAAAGATCAAGTGGCCAATTGGTATGGTATGTTCTTGCATGAAAGCCAGTATTTGGAGCCAGTAATGCCCGACATCGAGGCGATGCTCACCTCTTCACAGCGCAATGTGAATGGTACTGCCATCTTGAAGCTCCGTCCATTAGGTTTCGAAACTGTAGGTGTAGATTCTACCGACGACCTGCTGAAATCGAAGCTCGGCGAATATGGCGAGATGCAGCATGGCTGGACCGCCGAAGAAGCCAAGGGATTCATCAAGGTGCTCAGCACACCGCTGCGTGTCTACTATGGCATCCATCCCGACGAACAACGCTAATCTCCAATAGGTATGGACAAAGAGAAAAGACTCACGCTGTCTGACAACAAGATGATTGGAGGCGTGTGTGGCGGCATCGCCGAGTATTTCGGCGTAGACCCCACTCTGGTGCGCATAGCCTACGTGCTGTTGTCGTTTGCAACAGTACTATGTGGCATCATTCCATACATTATATTATATATCATCATTCCAAGCAAGTACAAGATTAAATGATTAAGATAGGAATATTAGGCGGAGCAGGCTACACGGCAGGCGAACTGATTCGTCTGCTGCTAAACCACCCTGAAGCAGAACTGGTGTTTGTGAATAGCGAAAGTAATGCTGGCAATCTGCTCACCGACGTACACGAAGGTCTGTATGGAGAAACTGAGATGACGTTCACTTCCGACATGCCCTTCGACCAGGTAGACGTGGTGTTCTTCTGTTTCGGACATGGCAAAAGCGAGGCATTTCTCAAGGAGCACGAGGTTCCATCTCGCGTAAAAATTATCGACCTGGCGCAAGATTTCCGTTTGGAAGCTCCCGGCAACGACTATGTCTACGGACTTCCAGAAATCAACAAAGACAAGATTGCCAAGGCGCAACACGTAGCCAATCCTGGATGTTTCGCCACTTGCATACAGTTGGGATTGCTCCCCGCTGCCCACTTAGGCATCATCAAAAGCGACGTTTCTGTCAATGCCATCACGGGTAGCACGGGTGCCGGACAGAAGCCCGGAGCCACCACCCACTTCTCTTGGCGCAACAACAACATGAGCATCTATAAGGCTTTCCAGCACCAGCACGTGCCCGAAATCAAGCAAAGTCTGCGACAGACACAGGGCTATCTTGACGCCGACATCGACTTTATCCCCTATCGCGGTGACTTCGCACGCGGTATCTTTGCCACAGAAGTGGTGAAAACCGACATGCCTCTCGAAGACATCGTAGCCGGATACAAGGCATTCTACAAAGATGCCAAGTTCACCCACTATGTGGACAAGGCGATAGACATGAAGCAAGTGGTCAACACCAACAAGGCGCTAGTGCACTGCGACAAGTATGGCGACAAGTTGCTCATCACCTCAACCATAGACAACCTGCTGAAAGGAGCCGTAGGACAAGCCGTGCAAAACATGAATATCATGTTCGGTATCGACGAGATGGCAGGTCTGCATCTGAAGCCTTCAGCATTTTAAACCATCAAAGAAAAGACACCATGGAACTATTCGACGTATATCCACTCCTCGACGTAACAATCGAAAAAGGCAAAGGTTGCCACGTATGGGACAGTGAAGGGCAAGAATATCTAGACCTTTATGGCGGTCACGCCGTCATCAGCATAGGCCATTGTCACCCCCACTATGTGGAGATGATGACGAACCAGCTCAACAAGTTGGGCTTCTATTCCAACTCAGTAATCAATCCGCTGCAGCGACAATTAGCACAACGCTTGGGCAAAGTTTGCGGTTATGAGGACTATCAACTGTTTCTCATCAACAGCGGAGCAGAAGCTAACGAGAACTGTCTGAAGTTGGCATCGTTCCACAACGGCCGCACCCGTGTGCTCTCAGCAGAGAAGGCCTTCCACGGCCGCACGTCGCTGGCTGTAGAAGTGACCAACAATCCGAAGATTATCGCCCCCATCAACGACAACAATCACGTCACCTACTTGCCACTCAACGACCTGGAAGCATGGGAAAACGAACTTGCCAAAGGTGATGTGTGTGCCTGCATCCTTGAGTGCATACAGGGTGTCGGTGGCATACGCATGGCTACACCCGAATTTGCACAGGGTCTGCAAGCTGCCTGCAAGAAGTATGGCACCGTGCTTATCTGCGACGAAATACAGTGCGGATACGGTCGTTCGGGTAAGTTCTTTGCCCACCAGTGGCTCGGCATCAAGCCCGACCTCATCTCAGTAGCCAAGGGCATTGGCAACGGATTCCCGATGGCAGGTGTGCTCATTTCACCCGAATTCAAGCCCACTTACGGACAACTGGGCACCACATTTGGCGGCAACCACTTAGGATGCACCGCTGCATTGGCTGTGCTCGACGTGATTGAGCAAGAGCACTTGGTGGAGAACGCTCACGAAGTGGGCGAATACCTCATCGGCAAACTCAAGGAACTGCAACAGACAGAACCACATATCGTGGACGTGAGAGGTCGCGGACTGATGATAGGCATCGAACTCGACGTGCCCCACAAGCCCATCCGCGAGAAACTTGTCTACGAAGAGCACTGCTTCACAGGATGTGCTTCGACCAACATTCTGCGTTTGCTCCCCCCACTGTGCTTCACCAAAGCACAAGCCGACGACTTCCTCGAGCGGCTGAAGAGAGCCATGGCGTAAAAGAGACAAACAACACAATAGCTTATGAAAATATCTGTGATTGGAGCAGGTGCTATGGGCGGCGCATTCGTCGACGGCATGCTCAAAGGTGATATATTCCAGCCCGCAGACATCTGTGTGGCTAACCCGACCGAGAAGAAGTTGGAGCGCTTTGCGCTGAAGGGCGTGAGCATCACCACCGACAACAAGGTGGCTGCTGGCGGGTCAGACATTGTGAGCATCTATGTCAAGCCCTGGCTGCTCGAAAGTGTCATCAGCGAAATCAAGGAAGAACTGGACTACAGCAAACAGACCTTGCTCATTTGTGCCGCAGGCATCGAGGCAAGTCAGATTAAAGCGTGGCTCGACAAGGGCGACAACACACTTCCACCTTTCTTCCTCGTCATTCCCAACACCGCCATTGCAGTGAAAGCATCGATGACATTCATCGTGCCCGTGGGGGCAACACCTGAAGAAACGAGACAAGCTAAAGCCATTTTCGACGACTTGGGCGAAAGCATTGTCACCGAAGAGCGGCTACTTGGGGCAGGAACAACACTCGCTAGCTGCGGCATTGCATATGCCATGCGATACATCAGGGCTGCCTCTGAGGGCGGTGTAGAACTGGGATTCCGTGCTGGCGATGCTCAGCGCATCGTGCAGCAGACCGTGAAAGGAGCTGTGGAACTGCTCCAAGCCAACGGCACACACCCCGAACAAGAGATTGACAAAGTGACCACGCCGGGCGGTCTGACCATCAAAGGACTGAACGAAATGGAACATGCCGGATTTACAAGTGCCGTGATTCGCGGACTGAAAGCCGGCCTTTAGAAAACACATAGCCATAGAAGTTGTGCAGATAGGAATTTTCGATGCTGTGCAACTTCTATGCGTCTAACAAAAGAAGGAGAGAGATGGCAAAAAGAATAGTTGTTAAAGTGGGTAGCAACGTGCTCACCCGCAAAGACGGGAAACTAGATGTGACCTGCATGTCGGCGATTGTCGACCAGATAGCGTGGCTCCGAGAGCACGACTTCGAGGTGATACTCGTGTCATCGGGAGCAATGGCTTGCGGACGGGGCGAACTGAAAGTGGACCATAAACTCGACAGCGTGGAACAGCGACAATTGTTTTCCGCCCTCGGACAAGCAAAACTCATCAACCTTTACTACAACTTGTTCCGCGAATACGGACTTCACGTGGGACAGGTGCTGACCATGAAAGAGAGTTTCTCGACCCGCGGCGAATACCTGAACCAGCGCGCCTGCATGAGCGTGATGATAGAAAACGGGGTGATACCCATCGTCAACGAGAACGACACCGTGAGTGTCACCGAACTGATGTTCACCGACAACGATGAGTTGTCGGGCCTCATCGCCTCGATGATGGATGCAGAGACACTCATCATCCTGAGCAATGTCGATGGCATATACAACGGTGCGCCCTCCGACCCACGCTCTCGCGTGATTCCTTCGGTCTATCATGACCGCGACATATCGGAATATATCCTTGACGAAAAAAGCGGATTTGGGCGCGGCGGCATGATCACCAAGTGCAACATCGCGCGCAAGGTGGCAGACGAAGGCATTAAGGTAATCATTGCCAATGGCAAGACTCCCAACATTCTCATCAACCTCACAGAACATCCAATGGAGACTATGCACACCGAATTCGTGCCCAATCCAGCAGGCGTTTCGGGCGTAAAGAAATGGATTGCCCATAGTGAGAGTTTTGCCAAGGGGCGCGCCGTCATCAACCAACTGGCGGTGGAAGCCCTACGCGGCGACCAGGCTGTGAGTCTTTTGCCGGTAGGCGTGACCGAGATTGTAGGCGATTTCGACGAGGGAGACATCATCAACATCGTGTCGCCAGACGGACAAGTCATCGGCATCGGCAAGAGTAGCTATGCGACAGACGACGCACGGAAAGCCATCGGCATGCACGATGTGAAACCGCTCGTGCATTATGATTATCTATATATAGAATAGGTGTAGGATGAAAGAGATATTTGAAAAGGTGAAAAGTGCCAGCAAGCAGTTGGCGCTCATCACCGACCAGCAACGCAATGAGATTCTCCTGTCACTGGCAGATGCCATTGGTCAGCACGAAGAAGCACTGTTGCAAGCCAACGCACAGGATTTGGCACGTATGGACAAGAGCAATCCGCTCTACGACCGACTGCAGCTCACGCCCGAACGACTGGCGGGTATCGCCAACGACATGCGCCATGTGGCAAACTTGCCCTCGCCGCTCGGCATTGTGACCAAGCACCGTGTACTCGACAACGGACTAGACTTGAAGCGTGTGAGCGTGCCGTTTGGCGTCATCGGCATGATCTATGAAGCACGCCCCAACGTGAGTTTCGATGTGTTCTCGCTCTGCTTCAAGAGTGGCAATGCCTGCGTGCTAAAAGGTGGAAAAGACGCAGACCTATCCAACCGCGCCATCGTCAGCCTCATCCACAACGTGCTCCAGCAATATGGCATCTCGCCCGATGTGGTTGCCTTGTTGCCCGCCACCCATGAGGCAACGGCAGAGATGCTCAATGCCGTAGGCTATATAGACTTGTGCATACCGCGCGGTGGCAAGAAGCTCATTGAGTTTGTGCGCGACACGGCACGCATCCCCGTGATAGAGACAGGGGCCGGTGTGGTGAACACCTACTTCGACAAAGACGGCGACACCGACATGGGCGCTCGCATCATCAACAATGCCAAGACACGCAGAGTGAGCGTGTGCAACGCGCTCGACTGCCTTCTCATCCATAGCCAACGGCTCAATGACCTATCCCAACTGTGCCTCCCGCTCAGCAATAGCAACGTGATCATTCATGCTGACCAACGGGCTTTCGATGCGCTCAAGGACAACTATCCCGACCGCTTGCTGCAACTTGCCGATGCCCACACCTATGGCACAGAGTTCATGGACTATGCGATGGCGATCAAAACGGTCGATGATATTCAGGAAGCCTTGGCACATATCGCCTGCTATGGCAGCGGCCACAGTGAGTGTATCATCACGCAAAACGAGCAAGCGGCCCACCTTTTCCAATCGCAAGTAGACGCTGCGTGCGTCTATTGGAATGCGCCCACCAGTTTCACCGATGGCGCTCAGTTTGGATTGGGAGCTGAGATAGGCATCAGTACCCAGAAGCTCGGTCCCCGCGGACCTATGGCGCTCGAGGAGATAACCACCTACAAGTGGATCATAGAAGGCAACGGACAAATCAGAAAATAAAAGAACAAAAGATATGAAGACATTTTTCAACGTAGAAGACCTCGGCGACTTGAACAACGCGCTTGCCGAGGCACAGGAAGTGAAGAAAGACAGATTCGCTTTCCAATCACTGGGTAAGAACAAGACACTGCTAATGATCTTCTTCAACAACAGTTTGCGCACGCGCCTCAGCACGCAGAAAGCCGCTATGAACTTGGGCATGAACGTCATCGTGCTCGACGTGAACGCGGGTGCCTGGAAGTTGGAAACCGAGCGCGGTGTCATCATGGACGGCGACAAGAGTGAGCACTTGCTCGAAGCCATCCCCGTGATGGCAAGCTACTGCGACATCATTGCCGTACGCTCTTTCGCAGGACTTAAGGATCGTGAATATGATTATGCAGAGACCGTAGTCAACCAGTTCGTGAAGTTTAGTGGCCGTCCTGTGGTGGCTATGGAAACGGCTACGGTACATCCACTGCAAGCTTTTGCCGACCTGATCACCATCAGCGAGCACAAGCAGACTGCTCGTCCTAAGGTGGTACTCACTTGGGCACCTCACTGCCGTGCCCTGCCTCAGGCTGTGCCCAACTCCTTTGCACAATGGATGAACGCTGCCGATGTAGACTTTGTAGTGACTCAACCCGAAGGCTATGAGTTGGATCCGAAGTTCGTAGGCAACGCTCACGTGGAATATGACCAACGGAAAGCACTCGAAGGAGCCGACTTTGTCTATGCCAAGAACTGGAGTTGTCCGGGTGTTACAAATCCTGATGACTATGGTAAAATACTGAGTAAAGACATGAGTTGGACCATTGACACAGAACATATGAGTTGGACTAACCATGGTTACTTCATGCACTGTCTGCCCGTGCGCCGCGGTCTCATCGTCACCGACGACGTGATTGAAAGCGACCACTCGCTCGTCATCCCCGAAGCAGCCAACCGTGAAATCTCTGCTCAAGTGGTGTTGAAGCGCGTGCTCGAAACGCTTTAAAGGGCGACACATTGTATCACCAACCATACAAAATCAATTATTGCTGTCCGGTAAAACTCCCAATAGCATAAAATCCTTTCCCGAAGCCCTGTAAAAACGGACTTCGGCTTTTGCTTTTGAAAAGTAAGCCCCCTTCAATCAAACAGTGATGGTTCCGGTGG
>CAVKQP010000060.1:0-10312 GCA_963658165.1 Clostridium sp. CAG:302
AGGGTATCTCCTCAATGCACGGCCCACACCATGTGCCCCAGATGTCGATGAACAGGATTTGTCCTTTCATCTCCGACAGACGGTGCACCTTGCCATTCACGTCGTAGAACGAGAAGTCGGGAGCTGGTCTGCCCGCGAAGACAGCACCATATTTCTCCACATATTTGGCATATTCGCCCTGTATCTGCTGGCGGAGCGAGTCCTCGTCGCAGTGGTCCATGAAGGCATCTACATACTCCTTGATGTCGTGCGATCCGGGAAACTGAGAACGGAAGAACTGCCCCATCATCAGATCACGCAGATACAAGTTGGCGAAATGCTTATTGCTGATCACCCTATCGGTGGTGCGAATCAGTCCTGCAAACCAGTCGTTGTGGCTGATGGTCGTGTCCTTCTGCATTTCCTCAGACACCCTGTTGCCGATGCTGTCTTGGTTGTAGGTTTCCTGTGCATTTGCCGACACTGCCGTTACTGCCAGCAGTGCCCAAAGAAGAAATTTTCTCATCTTGCTATTCGTTTATATATAAATATATGTATTCCTATTTATAGGTGAATCCAACCACCTTGCCACAGATGTGCTTGAAGCTCTTCTGGAGTTCGAGCGAGCCGTCCGACTTCATCTGCAGGTAGTATACAGAGCCCGACTGGGCAGACTTCGACCCGTCGCTGGTACCCACATAGAGCACGTCGGGCGAATTGTTGGTGTCAAACTGCATGCAGTCTACCGCCTCGCCCATGTCATAGGAAGAGATGAGGTTGCCTGTCTTCATGCTGATGCAGATGATCTTGCTTCCCACGGAGAAGTACATGAAGTCTACATCGGTGCTCGACAGGGCGTGGCAAGTAGCATTCTCAGCCCCTTCCTTGTCGATCTGCACCTTGGCAGTAGGGATGAGTTTCACGTATTCCTCGTAGTTGTCGCCCCATTCTTGACTCTTCTGTCCGCTGATACCCCAAACGATGCCCTCGTCGTCGCGCATGATGGCGCGCACCTCAGCATCCTCGCCGTTGGGCATATAGCAGGTGCCCCAGATCAAGTCCATCTTCATGTCGGTGGCATCGAAATAAGCGTTGTCTGGTGTGCTTACCAATGGTCCCCAGTCGTAATAGGCATCATACATGAACCGCCGCCCCTTCATGTCGTAGATGAACGCATTGTTGTCGTTAGCAAACATATAGGGAGAAGCCTTGTAGTCGCCACCCATCTTCGTGTTGAACTTGATGATGGGTTTCTCGTCCCAGAACTTGCGGTCGTAGACGTTGCCGTCTACTACGGCATATTCCGTGAAGTGCCAACTGTCGATGGCAAAGCCCTCCATCTTGCCCGGCTTGCTGGGGAAGTAGAAGATGTCGTTGAGGTTGCAGAAATACTTCATCGTGATAGGTTCCAAGGTGTAGCAACTATCCTCGGTGGCGATGGTGAGCATCTTTTGTGTATTGTCGCTGCCCATATAGTAGATGCCGAGTGGTCCCTTGCCGCCTTTTCTGCCGTTGATGGTCTCATAGGCATTCTCGGTCACTCTGTCGATGACGTTGATGAATGCCAGGTTGGAATAGCCGTCCACATCGCTCAGCACGGCAAGACCATTGGAGTAGGAGTTGGCTACATTCACGGTAGACTTGGCTTGAGTGAACAGCCCAGTTTGTTTGTTGATGGTGCGGAACACCAGGTCATACTCGTTGGGCGACAGTTCGATGGGCGCTTTCAGGTTCTTCTCGTGCGACAAGGTGTCGGGAACAGCCACACTGTTGGCCTTGAAGATGAACCAAAGATAGTCGTAGTCGTTTTCGTTGCTGCCTTGTGGCAGGGTGATGTCGGGGTTGATTTCAAGCGTCTCCCCCTGTTCTATGCTATATGTCTTCTCTACCCCTTGGATTTCGGGTTGCGAGATGGAAGTGTAGTCATAGTTGCCATCGTCGCTGGCGCATGACGAGAAAGCCAGTGCCATAGCGCCACATATTGTGAATAGAAGTGTTCTTTTCATGCTGTTACTGTTTTAATACCATGGTTCAATCACGTTGCCGTTCTCGTCATACACCGGATAGTGCTCCTGGAAGTACTGGTTCATGTAGAGTCCAGCCTGCTGCCAGAATTCATATTCGGGATAATACTCCTGATAGGTGGCGGGGAAGTCCATGCCAATCTCGCGGATGGTGCATTCGTGCTTCACCTTGGAATAAGAGCCGAAATACCAGTTTAAGTAAGCATCCTCCCAATAAGAAGGTTTGGTCAGAATGTTGGAGAAGATGATGACAGCGCGTGTGCGGCCGCTGATGCCCAAGCCGAGGTCTTCGGAGGGTTGCAGTTCTACGGTCAGTTTCACGCTCTTCTCTTCCAGTGCAGGGTCTGTGTTATAGATGGTGATGGGTATGTTCATCTGGTTTTCTCCTGCTTTCAAGATGTAATAGTCGTCCAGTGCCTTGTAGTGTGTGCCAGCAGTGGCAGTGGTCTGGTCGTCTACCACCGTTAGTTTCACCTTACGGTCGCGGTCAACCGTCTGTCCCATCAAGTCCACTTGCAGGTTGATGGTGCTCTCTGTCGCTTCAGAGCCAGCAAAAGAGAACGACAGGCTGTCCTTAGTCTGAGTCCAATAGGAGTTAAGCTGAAAATATACGCAGTCCTTGCCCGTGAAGTCTGCCATGTCGTTCTCCTTGCAGGAGAAGAAGAGCACGAGCAACGACACCATCAGCAATAGGTTTATCTTTTTCATTGTCCGTTTGTTTTAGTTGTTGGAATAGCCGAACTCAATCTCTTCGTCGGGTTCGGGGAAGATATACGTTTCGGCGGTGGTCTCTACCTGTGCGTTAGGGATGGGCAGGATGTTCTTCCGCTTGTAGAAGTAGAACAACTGTCCCTCACCGATGAACTCACGTTGGTATTCCTTCTGGATTTCGTTCTCCAGGTCATCACCCTCAGGTAGTGGGTTGCTTGTGTAGCCACGCTGGCGGCGGAACTCTTTCAAGTATTCAATGTCGCCAGAAGCCTCGGCAGCGATGAGATACATCTCGCCAATCTTCAGCAAAGGAATCTGTGTGCCGCTTGTATATTTGTTGATATACTGCTTGGTGTTGCCGTCAGGGATGGCAAACATCTTCTTGGCACGGATGTCGAAATCGAGACCTGCCGCCCCAAACAAGTCCTGTTTGCGCTCATCGGAGATGGTCAGGGCTGCCTTACCGTCTGTGTAGTAGAGGTTGTTGCGCTTCTCCTTCAGACCATAGACATAGATGCCGCTGATGTATTCGTGTTTGGCAGTGCTCTCGGCAAAGGTGTAGGAATATTTCGAGCTGGAGCTGGCATTGTCGCTAGACACCAGGTCGTTGCTGATGAGGCTGAACTTCTGGCTGTCGATCACCTCTTTGGCATATTTCAGCGCATTGGCATTGTCGCCCTTAAAGAGGCAGATGCGTGCCAACAGGGCAGTCATGCCATAGTAGTTGAGGCGTGAGGTGCGGTACATCCAGAAGCCGTTGTCCTTCAGATAGTCGTCGGTGGTGTACTGGTCATCCTTCTTTTCTTCGTAGGAGTCGTGTGATGGACCTATCGGGTCGATGTCTTTCACCAAGTCGCGAGCGGTCTGAAGGTCACGCACCAGCGAGTCTGCCATGGCGGCTACAGTGATGGGACGCACGGGCGAACTCGTCACATGACTCACATAAGGAACACCCAAGTTGTCTTTGCCCACCACGTAGGATGGCGCATAGCCCCGCAACACATCAAAGTGGAGATAAGCCCTGAGAGCAAGTGCTTCACCCTTGACGAGTCTTCGGGTGCTGTCGCTGAGCACACTGCCATTCTCTTGAATGTTCTTCAAAATGTAGTTGCAGTTGACGATGCCCTGATAACAGTCTTTCCAAATGTTGTCGATGCGGTCTTTGTCATCGTCGTTGGTATAGTCGTAGGTAGGCGTGTAGGTGTAGCCAGAACCCACCGAAGAATATTGCTGTGCCAGCACATCGAGAAAGCCCATGGTCAAGTTGCCGCCATAGGTGTTGGTTCTCCCCATGAGGGTATAGACACCGATGAGGGCATCTTGAAAGCCAGAAGCATTCTGGAAGAGTGTCTCTTCCTTGATTTGCGATTTGGGCCGCACGTCGAGCCAATCATTGCAACTGCCAAGCAGCAGCAAGGAGGCGAAGGCGGTTATATATAATGATATCTTTTTCATATTGTTGACTGATTTAGAATCTTACTTGAAGTCCCAGACTGAAGTTGCGGGCATAGGGATAGTCGGTGCCTCGTTCGGTCTTCACGGTAGAGGTGAAGAATACGTCGTTCATGTAGAACAACAGTTTCAGGCGCTGAATGCCATACTTCACGAGGTTCTTGTTGTTGAACTCATACGACAGGTTGAGGGTGCTCAACGTGAGGTAGTTGTAGTTCTCTACGAAACGAGAGGTGGGCTTGGTGCTGGTGTCGTAGTTCACGCCATACACATCCATGACAAATCCGGTGAACCTCACATTGTCGCCAGGCTTCTGCCAGCGTTGTGTGAGCGCACGCACATCTGCATTGTATCTGGGGTCTACATCCTGCACCTTGTCTACTAAGGTCTGGTTATACATCTGACCACCCATGCGGTAGCGGAAGGTGGCGTTGAGTTGGAATCCTTTATAGGAAACGCTGGTGCCGAAGGTGCCCTCCACTTTCGGATCGGTGCATCCACCGATCACGTAGTTGCTGGCAGACCAAGTGCTGGTGATGTTGCCGTCTTTGTCGAGGAACATCTCACGACCTGTCTGTGGGTCTACGCCGAGCGACTTGTTCACCCAGATGGAATTGATAGAGGCTCCCTCGATGTATCTCACACGTGGCGTAGATACTTGGTCTGATTTCTTTCCGCCTTCGGTCACGGTGTCTACCTTGTCGTTGTATGCCTTGAGCGAGTTGGATATCTTCTTAAGTTTGTTGACATTGTGAATCATCGAGCCAAACACGCTCCAGTATAACTGGTGGGCATGGTCCTTGATGATGGCGGCACGTGCACTGAGTTCCCATCCGCGGTTTTCCACCTCACCCAAGTTAGCCATATAGGTGGTGAAGCCGAGTGAGGGCGGAAGCGTTACGGAGGTCAGCACATCCTTTGACGTCTTGAAATAGTAGTCGGCGGTGAGCTGTATGCGGTCGTCGAGGAGTCCGAGGTCAATACCAAAGTTCGTCTCCGAGGTGCGCTGCCAAGACAAGTCCTCGTTACCCATCGCCTTCAGGATGGTACCGATGGCATAGTGGTAGCGTTCACCCGTGAGATATTGATAGGTGGTCATTGCCTGATAGGGGTCGTAGTCTTGACTACCAGTGAGTCCGTAGGTGGCACGGAGCTTCAACAGGTTGATAGCCTTGAGTGACTTCATCCATTTCTCGTTGTGCATGTTCCAACCGATACCCGTAGACCAGAAAGGAGCCCAACGGTCGCGAGCACCGAAGCGTGAGGAAGCATCTTCACGGAACGACAGGTCGAGCAGGTACTTCTCGTCGTAGCTATAGTTGAGGTTGCCCAAGAAACCGACAAGTCGTGAGGTGTACTCATCGCCCGAGGGAGCACCGCTTTTCTCATATTGCGTAGCAAAGCTGATGTAGTCGAGATTGTCATTGGGGAAACCTTCGGCTTTCACGGTGAAGGTCTTCGACTTGTCTTGCTGGATGTTCCAACCGAGGTTCGTGTTGAGCACATGCTTGTCTTTCTGGAGCAGGTAGCTCAGCACCAGACTGCCGTCGAAGTTGAACACATCGCCACGCGATGCCTTGTAGTAACCCTTGCGGTCGAAGTCGTCACCCGTGTAGGTGGCAAACTCCGTGTCTTTGCCCGACTTGAACACGTCTGACGAGGTGTTCTGCACGGTGAACGAGAAACTACCCTTCAGGCGGAGTCCCTGCAGAATGAGCCAGTCTACACCAAAGTTGTTGGTCAAGTCGTTATAGGCACTTTGGTCTTTCTGGTTCCAAGTGGTGTTGTAGAGAGGGTTGTATATCGGGTCGCGATAGAGCGAAAGGGCAGGGAAGCGGTCGTCCTGCTCCAACTGATAGATGTAGTTGCCGTTGCTGTCCTTCATGCGGAGATAAGGATTCAGCTGGGTGTATTGCGAGAACGAGCCGTAGGGCGAGTTCTTGGCAGTGACATTGGCGAACGACAGTTGGTCGCGGAAGGTGAGGTTCTTATAGGTGTATTGCAGTTCCATGCCGATGCCCATGCGCTCACGTCCAGAGTTGCGCATCACACCCGGTGTGTTGGAGTAGTTCAAATCCATGGCATAGCGGAAAGCGCTGGCACCACCATCAATGCGGATGGAGTGCTTTTGTCCCACGGTCACTTGGTGGAGCGGTTGGGCGAGCCAATCGGTGTTCACACCTTCCATCACATTCTGCAGACGCCAGTTATAGGCTTTGTCCATACCTATCTGGTCGTTCCACTGGTCCATATTCCAAAACACCTTTTTCGAAGAGTCATACAAGCCAGCCAACTTCTCCAGTTCCAACTTCTGTTCGGGGTTGCAAAGATTGTAAGCACTCAGGTCGGGAATGTAGAAGGTGAAGTCGGCATTGTAGCTCAGGGCGAGTTTGCCGTTCTTCGGTGTTGTCGTGGTGATGACCACCACACCATTGGCTGCACGCGAACCATAGATGGCTGTGGCAGAAGCATCTTTCAGCAGGGTGATGCTTTGCACACGATAGGGGTCCATGTCGAACACCTTTTCGGCGGTAGTCTCAAAGCCATCCACGATGAAGATAGGCATGTTGGGACTGCCATTATAGGTGTCGCTCATGCCCGTCAGACTGCTCGAACCACGCATCTGGAACTGTGGAATGCTATTCGGGTTGGAGCCTGCGAGGTTGTTTTCCACCATGACAAACGATGGGTCTACATTCTGCAGGGCGGTGAGCACATTCTGGTTGCTACCCTTCAAGAGCTCTTCGCCCGAGATGGTACGTGCAGCACCCGTAAAGCTTTTCTTGGTCTGCTCATAGTATCCTGTCACGACAACCTCTTTCAGCGCATTGCTACTCACCATGCGCACATTGCGGTTGACATCGTCGTTGCCAGCGTTAATCTTCATGCAGAACAAATCCATTCCTACATAGGAGAAGTTCAGTTGGGTAGCTTCCGTAGAAACTGGGATGGTATAATTACCATCAAGGTCGGTGACGGCGATAGCCTTTGTGCCTACGCTCTTCACCTGTACGCCGGCAAGCGGTTCGTTGTTTTCATCGGTTACGCATCCTGAAACTTTGCGCTCACTCACCTTGGCACGCTTCTTAGACACTGTCACCATGTTGCCATCCACATGATAGGTGCATCCCAACTTGGCAGTGATCTGGTCGAGCACACCTTTGACGGGAGCATCACTCTCATTGACGCTGATGTGTGGGAAGTGTTTAAGAATTTCCGAGTTGCAGATGAAATTGAGTCCTGTCTGCTTGTTCACCTCATCGAAGAATTCCTTGACAGACACCTGTGTCTTGTTGATGGTCACCCGCTTGCCTAACGCTGCTTGCGCATGGGCTGCTGGGGAGACCGACAACAAGGTGAGTCCAAGGAAAAAGGTAGTGAACACTTTTCCGAGATGTTCTTTCTTTTTCTTCATAATCTCTCTCTTTGTTTATAATTGATAATCTTAGTCTATCTCTACTGTGTTGCCGTGATGTACGACCTTGACGCCCGCCACACTCTCGATAGCACGCAAGATGTCGTCGGCGTTGCCATATTTGTCGAGGGTACCTGTGAAACGGATGTCTTTCGAACGTTCGCTCTGGAAGGTTACATCAATATTGTACCATTGTGCGAGCACTTCCATCAGCTGTGGCATGGGGCATTCTTCGAAGACAAACCGTCCTTCGTTCCATGCCGTGTAGGGTTTCACATCGGTCTGCTGTATGCTCACATTGTCGTTCTGCTGGTGTATCTCCGCCATTTGATGAGGCTTCACAGCATGCTCGTTGCCGCTACGAGTGATGACGCTGATGCTTCCTTCCACCAGCACCACCTTGGTCGTACCCGGGCGGTCTATGGTGTTGGCATTGAACGAGGTGCCGTACTCCTTGACGATACCATTGTCGGTTTTCACCATGAACGGGCGTTGCTTGTCTTTCGCTACATAGAAATAGGCATCACCATTCAGATAGACACTGCGGTCTGCCGATGAGAACTGGGCAGGACAGACGAGTGTGGTGTTGCTGTTCATGTGTATGCGAGTGCCATCGACAAGGGTTATCCAAAATTCCTTGCCGTTTCTTGTCGTGATATGATAGGTGGCGTCATCGTCGAGATGGGCAAGCACCTCTTGGGCTGCCGAGTCGGATGCCACCACAATCTGTTTGCCGTCGGCGAGGGTGAGAACGGCTTGGTTCTTCCCCGTCACTTCCGCTTTCTTGATGGCTACTGCCACTTCCTGCGACAGCGTGGGGCGGATGGGTTGTATGCTCTGTCGGTAGTACATCCAACTGCCTATGGCGAGGATGGCTACCGATGCTGCATAGAGACACACCTTGCGCCAACGATGAGCGTGGGTGTGCACTTGATGGCTACGGCAGAATTCCTGCCACCCTTTCTTGGCATCGGCATGTGCATATAGCGTGAATTGGGCAGACAAGTCATCGGCATCAAGCAGAGCATCATATTGCTCTTGGTGCATAGGGTCGGCATGCAACCAGTCTGCGAGACGCTTCTCGTCTTCTGCAGAGATGTTGCCTATGAGTTTGTCGTGAATAATATCGTTGATGTCTCTTTTCATAACCTTCGGGCTTTTATCTTAAAAACGACCTGAAGTAGAAAAGGGGTGACACAAAAATGGAAAAAGTAAGAAAGATTTGTCAGTTTGATAGGAATTGGAACAAAACCATAACCAATAGGCTATATTCCTTGTCGTCGAGCTTTTGGCGCAAGATGCCCATAGCGCGGCGCTTCTGGGTCTTCACGGTGTCTGTGGAGATGCCCATGATTTCTGCGATTTCGCGGTTCTTCTTCCCCCGCATATAGAGGATGAAAATTTCTCGTTGGCGTTGGGGCAGGTTCTCTATGGTTTGGAACAACTTGGCATAGACCATCTCCTTGTTGAGTGTTTCGCCCGAATCGTCGAACTTGATTTCAGGGTAAGCCTCCATGGTCTTGCGGATGTAGGACTCTTCCACGCTCTTGTGCTTGAGCGTGTCGAGCGAGGCATTGCGCACGCTCCTATATAGATAGGCTTTGATGGCAGTGGGAGAAATAAAAGCATTGTCGTGTTCCCATAGGGAAGAGAATGCCTCCTGCACGATGTCTTCCGCTTCGTCGAGATTGCCCACAATGTTGGCGGCATAGACAGACAAACCTCTATAATGCTCATTATAGAGTCGACTGAACGTGGTCGGGTTCCATATGGTCTTTTCTGCCATGGGTTTACCTATTTGTTTTTGCGGCCAAAGTCGGCAGGCACTTCGCCCCACTTCTTGGTCTCCCATTTAATAATAGGTGTGGTGATGGGGTGGGTGTGGAGCCAATGTTCGGCGCGGGCTATGATTTGATGGAGCTGTTCGGTCTGTGGGGTGCGTGGTAGGGTGGTTTTGCATCGGCCTTTCTGCACCCAAAGAATGGCGTTGTGACTGTCGGAGTAGATGGTCTTGCCTGTGATGCCTTGCTTGTCGAGCAGGGCAAGGGCGTGCACGATGGCTAGAAATTCGCCGATGTTGTTCGTGCCGTGCACGGGTCCGAAGTGGAACACTTGTGCTCCCGTCTGCAGGTCGATGCATTGATACTCCATGGGACCAGGGTTGCCCGAACATGCCGCATCCACCGCCCAAGCGTTGGCGGTGACTTCGGGGGGCAATGGCAGCACGGTGTCGTGGCGCCAGTCGGGGGGATTCATGTCTTTCTGCATGTGGGAGTAGGTGGGTTAGAGAACAGGCTCCGGCAGTCTCGAGTCATTCTGTCGGAGCCTGTTGTGTGTATTGTAGAAGTGTTACATTCTCTCGGGCACTTCGATGCCGAGCAATGCCATGCCGTTCTTGAGAATCTTCGCTACATTCTGAGCAATGACCAGACGCACTTGCTTCTCGGTTTCGGTGTCGGCACCAAGAATGCTGAAGTCGTGATAGAACTGGTTGAAGTCTTTGGTCAGTTCGTAGCAGTAGTTGGCAATGCCGCTTGGCGAGTAGTCTTTGCCAGCCTGTTCTACAGCAGCACCAAAGTCGTTCATCTTTTGCACCAGTTGCACTTCTTTCTCGTTGAGCGGTGCATTGTCGTCCAAAGATGCGGGAATGGTGATGTTCTCAGCGGCAGCCTTGCGCATGATGCTACGGATGCGGGCATAGGTGTACTGGATGAATGGACCTGTGTTGCCG
>CAVKQP010000061.1:0-10087 GCA_963658165.1 Clostridium sp. CAG:302
GGTGATTACGATGGCGAGCATTGTCGATGAGGAGACTGCCAACAATGCTGAGAAGCCGATGATAGCAGGCATGTACTACAACCGCTTCAAGCAAGGCATGCCTCTTCAGGCAGATCCAACCATCAAGTTTGCCTTGAAGCGCTTTGAGTTGAAGCGCATCTACGAGAACTTGCTTTTCGTGAAAAGCCCCTACAACACCTATCGCAATGTAGGACTTCCTCCTGGTCCGATACGCATACCTTCGGTAGCAGGCATCGATGCAGTGCTCAACCATGTGCATCATGACTATCTCTACATGTGTGCCAAGGAAGATTTCAGCGGCACTCACAATTTTGCCAAGACCTATGAGGAGCATTTGCAGAATGCTGCCAAATACACCAAGGCATTGAACGAGCGAGGCATCAAGTAGCCTCTTGCACTTGATAACAACAGAAAAGAAGCGGGCGGAAGACACATTGGAGTGGTCTTCCGCCCGCTTTGAGGTTGATGGGGTGTGGTTTAGTACGAGGTGGGCATATCTTCGGGGATGCAGATGTAGAAGTCTGCCAATCCTTGATAGTCTTCCTCCAACTGGTTGATGTCTTCTTGGCGCACGGCACGTATGGTGCAGACCGTGGTGCCGGGGCGGTATTCCTTCAAGTAGGGGATGATGCCATTCTGGGCATCTGAATGGTAGGTGCCGTTGAAGTGTATCATCTTGTCACCCTTGTTCATGTTTTTGGCAATGAACCACCCCATGGTAGCATCCTTGATGGCTTGGGCTTGCGCCATGAGTTCAGGCTTGCTGTCGTTGCTTTTTCCCATCATGCCCATCAAGGCGAAGCCTGCCTGAGCGTTTTCGTTTGCCACATAGTGAATGGGCAACTGGGGCAAGTAGTGCTTGGCTTCGGCAGACAGCGAGTCGAGATAGGCTAGTCCTTTCTCTTTGACCACCGATGCATAGCGGCGCGGCACGTTGGTGGCGATGAGCGGCAGCTGGTGGTGCTTGGCGTAGTAGACAATGGGCTCATAGTCGGTGCTATAGTTGGACCATAGCCGGCACTCGTTTTCGAAGCGGTCGGACGATATGACGCTGCTTGTGTATTCGTCGATGATGAGTTGGTTGTCTGCCTCCAGCATTTCCATTCCCACCTTGATATGCGGGGCTTTGGCGGCGAGCGACTCGAGCACCTTCACTTCCAACCAGTGGCTTATCACGCAGTTGTGAATCTCGCCGAAGAACACCACATCTGCTTGCGATGCCGTTTCAATCATCTTGTTGTAGTCCACAGGTTTGCCTTTCGCGTCATAGAGACGGTAGGCATTGGGTGCCTTTTGTGCGCAGACCATCATGCTGAGCATGAGCAGTGTGCTTGTCAATAGGGTTTTGATATTCATAGTCATCATGTGTTAAAGAGGTTTTCCTTTGTAGAGCAGTGCCTGGCATTCTTGCTTGACATAGTCTCTGAACCCCTGTCGTATGTCTTCAGGGGTGATGCTTTGCAGACATTGTGTGTAGTTGTCATATTCTTCCAAGGTTTCGCCGTTGCGTACGAGTGAGACGAGCAGGTTTTTCCATTCTGCAGGAGCATCGTCTGAGAGCGACTTACGTTTGGTGACGAGAAACGACATCTTCAGTTTCTTTAGTTCTTTCTCGCCGATACAGTGGGTCTGCAGGTCTTTCACGATGTTCTGGATGGCGCTATCGGCTTTTGCTCGGTTCTCGTTTTGCACTGCCACGGTGAGCCAGAAGTAATATTTGGATTGTGGCACACCGCTATAGTAGAGGTCGGCATAGGGCGAGTAGACAATGTTCATCTGTTCGCGAAGCACACTGAGAAGGCGCGCTTGCATCACGTCGCGCATGAGTTTCAGTGTGAGCGATTGTTTCAGTCCTGGCTGATAGTTGCCCGGATAGACGTAGTTGAGCACCGTTTGTGAGGTCACCTCGTTGTCGAAACCTTGTGTGTAGGGGGTGGTCGGCATGCGGCTTGGCTGGTCTTCAAACTGTGGCATACGGCTGGTGTGTTGCAATCGGCTGAACGTGTTGACGGCAGCATCCAATACTTGCTGGCGGTTGAAGTTGCCTGTGAATATCAGTGTGGTCTGCTTAGGGTTGCCGAATAGCGAAGTGTAGTAGACCACCATAGAGTCGAGATTGAGCTGATTGATACGTTCCGTGGTCAACTCCACGTGGTTGGCAATGGTGTTGCACACCAAGGAGTCTACCGTTCTTGACACCATGCGGTCTGCGTCGCGTTTGAGCAGTCGGTCGAGCAAAGTCTCCTTACCGACGTCTTCCAGTTCTGCGCGGCGCACATCTTCAAAGTCTTCATACGCCTTGCCTGGTGCCGTAATCTTTTCATAGACCATGTTCATCAACGTTTGCGGCTTGTCTGCAGGTGCAGAGGCGAGCACTTGATGCCAATAGTCATCGATGCCGACACTCATGGAAAGGTTTTCGTGCATCATTGTTTCCAAGAGCGATTCGGCTGGAACGTGGGCGAGACCACCCATGTCCACATAGCTTGCGGCATCTTTCAAGAGCGGATAGGAACGACTGTCAAGGTCGCCCAAACCGCCTCGTCCGATCATTGCCATATAGAGGGTGTTGTCTTTTTCTGTGGTCGGGCGGAGGATGAGGCGCATGCCATTGCTGAGCGTATAGGCGGTTGCCCCCATGTCGGGAAAGGTTTTCTCTGCCGTGATGGTGGCAGTGTCGCGATGCGTAGTGGTCAAGCAGCGAGGAACGGCGGGTTGGGGCATCTCTTGAACTTCCTTGCGCTGGTATTTGAATGCTGGAAGATGGGTGGAAAGTCCGTTTTTCCAAAGGTGTTTCAGCTCGTTTTCACTGAATGATTCCTTGGCTTTTGCATTGTTCTGATAGGCTACGAGCAGCGTTTGTTTCGCTTCGTTGAGTATCGCTTTGAGAAGTTTTTGCATCAGCGCATTGTCTGTCGCCTTGACGATGTCTTTCACTTGTTCCAATTCAGGGGCAGATGTTACGTGGCGGTCACCGGCAATGATGTAGTCTACGAAGGTGTCGCACCATTCTGCCGACTGTAAGCCCGTGGTGTCTATTCGCATCTTTGCCACCTTTTCAGCCACGTATTCAGCCAACTCTTCTTGTTGGAACCCCATGTTAGCCACATGGTTTAGCGCACTTATGGCACGGCGCATGCGCTTCTTGAGCAGCTTCTTGTTTTCGGCTTCTACGGTGATGGAGAAGTGGTTTTGGTTGGCGAGATACCACGCATCGTTGATGTCTCCCCGCACGCCCCATGCTGCCAATCGCTTGGTTAGAGCGTTGACGAGTAGACGATATTGCTCTTTCAGAGCGGTTGAAGCAATGGTATTGCCCACCACGCAAGTGTGCGGGATGATGAATTCCAACTTGGAAGTTCTGCTCACCGTGTCTCTCACTTCCTGCAGGGTGATGCCTTTTTTGTAGTTGAGAGGATAGGAGGCGATGTTGTTTCGCCCGTCTCCTTTGAGTGGACCGAATATGGTGCGTATGCGTTTTTGCATGTCGGCGGCATCCACATCGCCCACCACGACTAGGGTGGCATTCCCTGGCTGATACCATTTGCGGTAGTATTTTAGTAGTTCCAGGCGTGAAATCGTTTCGATGTCGTGCTCCGAACCGAGCGGCATGCGCTGTATATAACGTCCGGAGCCAATCTTTAGGTTGTAGAAGTCGTCGCCTGTGGAGTAGCCACGCAGTTCCTCCTTGATGACACCCCGTTCTTTTTCAATGCGCTCAGAATCGAACGTGATGTCGCTGAGGATGTCGCGGATGGCGAGCAGTGTATTGTTCATCACGTGATAACCCATGTCTGCCACGGGGAGCGAGAGCCAGTAGACCGTGCGGTCGAAGCCTGTAAAGGCATTGATGTCACGTCCATATTTCATGCCAAGCCGCTCGAAGTAGTCTACCCAAGAGTCGCCTGGGAAATGGGTAGTGCCGGCAAACGACATATGTTCGAGGAAGTGGGCACCACCTTTCTGGTTGTCGCTCTCTTGAAGAGACCCTACACGCATGACCAAGCGTAGCTCCACGTCGTGACGGGGTAGGGCATTGGGCAGGATGATGTAGTGTAGTCCATTATCAAGAAAGCCTTCCACGGTGCCCCGTGGAAGGTCTATCGTTTTGTCAATGGCTGCTGTTGTCTGCCCGAAGGCAGACAGCATGGCAGCCAATAGTAGGGTTTTGACGTGTCTAAACATGAGATTAAGTTTGCTCGGAATTGTACTTATTTCCCGAAGGTATAGGTAGCATCAATGCGTTGGCATCCGTAGGTGTTGTCGAGATACCATGGGAACGAGAATGTCATCTTGCCTGTAGAGAAATCTATCTTGCCTGTAGGCATCGTGAAGATCTCTGAATAGCCTGTGTTTTCAGCATCATCATTGATGTCTGTATTGTCGAAATAGAATGAAGGGTTCAGTGTACTCATTCCTGTGATGATATCGGACACGGCCGTCTCTACTTTCTGTTCATTACCATCTTCGCCCAAACCATTGTCTACAATCACGGTCTTGCCCTCGTCAGCCATTTGTTTCATGCGGCTCCAGGCAGACCAAGTGTAGGCAAACGGAATGGTTGTAATCTCTTCTTCATAGGGTGTAATCTTTTTGCCCGTATAACTAAGGCTCATGTCAGAGGTGTTCACCTCAATGCCATCGAGTGTCATGGTGAACGTTTCCTTGCTGTAGTCATAGTTGAGCACGCTCATGATGGCTTTAGACTCAGGGTATTCCATCCAGTATTCTGTATCTTCTACTGTCTTCTTGCGGAGCATCTCATAGTTGAAAGTGGCGAGACCCATAGCGTTGGAAGTCATCTTCAGCACGGGCTTGTCGGCAGTGGCTTTGTCGCTCAGTGTGATGATGGTGGTGCCAGAGAACGAGCGGTTGCTTTCGTCTGAGGCAAATGTCTCAGTCTTGTCGTCATCGTTGAAGGTGACGACTGTGCTCACATTGATCTTGCCGAGCAACTTGGTCAGGTCGATGTTGAACTTCTCCTTGTAGCCTTCGATGAGCTTCAGTTGGTCGGCAGTCAGTTCGGGAATGTCGGAGTCGGGGTTGATGGTGATGGTGGCAGCCTTGCCGTCCGACTTCATGTTGGCATCTGAATAGGTAGCCTCAATGGTCAGCACACAGGGGATGGCGAGTGAATGCTTGTTGTTCGACTTCACGGTGACTGTGGCAGTCTTCTCGCCAGCAGCGATGTTTACCGTTGCAGGAGTGATTGTGGCTACATTGTCATCGTTGCCTTTGAGTGAAAGGGTGATTGTGGCATTGCTCTTGGGTGCATAGGCGAGCAGGATGTTCACAGTCACAGCCTGTTCGTCATCTTCGTTGATGATGGAATTGCCGTCTACGGAGATAGACACATAGTTGGTCATCTGTCCGTCTTCATTGTCGTTACTGCTGCAAGAGCTGAACCCAGCCAGCACTGCCAGCATGCTGAAAAGCATAAATGTAATTTTCTTCATGTCTGTTATGGTTTTGTTGTTAACGTGTTTCTATGTGAAGGGCCTATCTGTTGATTGCCCATTTGTCGTTCTGGGTGATGTTGTCGTTATATTTGTATTCCGATGCGGGGATGGGGAATGTCCAACGATAGTCACCATTTTCTATACGGGAAGTCTTGGCTTTGCCCCACGTGTTGAGTCGGTAGAGGGTGGCGTGGCTACGCTTCATGTCGAAGAAGTTAGTTCCTTCGCCCACGAATTCCTTGTATTTCTCTTGGAGTATGGCATTGACGAGATCGCTTCCCGCCACATCGTCTGCCAAAGTTTCTGCTCCAATCAGTTCCAAGTAGTGGTTGATGTGTTGGCGCGCCTTGTCGTCCTGGTGGTTGCGGGCATAGGCTTCGGCTGCCATGAAATAGGCTCCCGCATAGCGCATCCGATTGATGTAGCAGGGTTGGGTGCCTTGCTTGTTCATCATGTTGTATTTCCCCATCAGTTGTCGTTCTTGTCCTGCCATGTCTTTTTCATAGATGGTGCATGCTTTGCGCACATCTGTAGTGGTAAAGGAGAACTCGGGGTTGATGGCGTAGTAGTCGCCTTCGTTGGAGTCATACTCAATGGCTGTATAGAAAGAGTTGCTGGTGTTGAAGGCGAAGATGCGTCCACCAAAACTCTCTGTCTTCCACAAGCGGGCATAGCTGCTACCGCCTATAAGGTTGTCGTCTGCTTTTGAGATGACTTGTTCGGCATATTGGGCAGCTTCGTCATAGGCTCCTGCATAGAGCGAGGTCTCTGCCAACAGATAGAGGGCGGCGGTTTGTGAAAGCCATCCGTTCTTCTGCGGTGTGTGATCTACGGTTGCAGCCTCTTTAAGTAGCCCATTAATCATATCAAGACAGGTCTGTTTGCTGCTGCGCTTGTTGGCTTCATATCCAAACATGTTCTTGATGACCACGCCGTCACCCTCTGGATTGGTGTCGTAGGGGGTGGCATAGAGGCGGAGCAAGTCGAAGTAGCACATGGCTTTCAGGGTTTGCGCCTCTGCCTTGATGGCTGCTTTTTCTTGTTGGTCGGCAGTGGTCTCGGTGGTGATGCCGTCGATGCGTTCAAGCAAAACGTCGCAGTTGGATATGCAGGTGTAGTAATCTTGCCACACGGAGGTGGAGAGGTTGCTGATGTTCTTGTCTTGCCAATTATAGAGGTTGAGTTCTTCGGCATCCTTGCCTGCAAGGTTGGTAGGGCAGAAGTCGTTGCCGAGCACTGAAAAGTCGTACTCATTGTGAGGGAAACTCAGGTAGCACGACGTGAGTAGTGACCTACTTGTGCTCACATCGGTGATGGCATCGGGGTCGGAAAACTGATCGGGAGGCGGCACGTTGAGCGAACATGCTGCCAACGCGAGTGCACTTCCTGACAGAAGCATATATCTTCTTATCGTTTTATATAGTCTATTGTCCATCGTCTTGTTAGAATGTGAGGTTCAGGTTGAATGTGTAAACGGGTTGTGTAGTGCCAGCGAGCGTTCCACTCTCAGGGTCGCTTTCTTTGTAGGACGTCCATGTGAAGAGATTGGAAGCCTGGAATCCAACGGTGGCATATTGCACGAACGGCAACACCTTGTGGAGGGATGCCGAGGGGAGGCGGTAGCGCATGCTCACCATGGAGAGGCGCAGATAGTCGCTCTTGCCTACGGTTTTCGAATTGGGATAGAGGGCAATGTTGTCTTCTGCCGTGGCGGAAGTGTAGAACGGAGTCCAGTAGGTCTTGTTCTCATCGCCTTTCTTGAACCACATCTTTTCGGTCTGTCCGGCTACCGCATTCTTGTTTACGTTGTCTTTGTCGCGCACATAGGAATAGTTAAATCGCTGTATGCCGCCATGCACATAATAGAAGTCCATGTCGAATTCAAACGATTTATAACTGAAACTCAGGTTGAACGTTCCAGAATAGGGTGGGGTGAGATGGCCCAAAGCAACCACATCGTCTTTGGTCAACGCTTCGGTGGCTTGCTTTTCCGTTCCGTCGGACAGTAGGAAAACAGGGTAGCCAGTGAGCGGATTGATGCCAAGCGACTGTGGTCCGTAGAGCATGTCGTATGACTTACCTACCTCGTAGTCGGGCACAAGGGCATCGGTGGTGGTATAGATGCGGTCGGTGTAATAGAGGTCGAGCACCTTGTTGTCGTTATAAGCCAAGTTGGCACCGATGCTGAAACGGCAGTCGTAGGTGTCGATAATCTTGGCGCTGATACCCATTTCTATGCCTCGGTTTTGCAGCACACCAATGTTGCGCTTCAAGGTGGTGTAGCCCACAGAAGCGGGAATGGGCACATCCAATAGGGCTTGTTCAGTGCGTCGGTTGTAATAATTCACGTCGAGCGTGATGCGGTTGAACAAATCCATGCTCATTCCCATGTCGACCGACTTGTTTTGTTCGGGTTTCAAATCCTTGTTGTAGAGCGAAACGAGTTCAAGCACACGCTGGTCTTCATAGGTGTTGGTGGAGTAGGAAAATGTGCCTACTGTGGAAGAAACCGACACACCGTTGAGGTTTGCCGTCACACCATAGGATGCTTTGAAGTTCAGTCGGGAAATGACCTTGTTGTCTTTCAAGAAAGAATAATTAGACGGAGTCCATCCCAAGCCGACAGCCCAAGCCTTGTTCCAGCGCTTGTCTGAAGGGAGAACGGACGAGGCATCGGCTTTATAGGTGGCATAGAGATCGTAGGTGTTTTTCAGACTGTAACCCATTACACCACCGATACCCATCTGTCTGCTCTTGTCGCGCGGCGCACTCATCTTCACTTTCCTGGAACCTGTGAGCGACTGGTTGATGGCTGCGGCAGAGTTAAGTGTGCCGACACCATAGCCTGTCGTGGTGAGATTGTCGATGTTTGTATCGTAGTAGTCCATGTTGGCACTGAGTGTCAGGTCGTGGATGTCGTTGAACGTGTGGGAATAGGTGGCACGCACGTTGGCAGAGATGTTGGTCGTGGTGTTCTTCGACTTGCTATATATGCCTCGTGCAATCTCTGCTACGCCGCTATGAGTTTCTGAGTAAGCAGTTGAAGGAGTAAACTGGTGGCTCTCGTCAAGCACGAAGTCGATACCTGCCACAGCGGCAATGTCAAGTCCTGGCAGTGGGGTGAGGGTGAGATTGCCGTTCACTCCCACTTCCTTATCGCTTGATTCGGCACTGTATTGGTTAATCAAATCCTTGTAGGTCTGACCTGAATATGACCACAGCTTGCCCGTCTTTTGCTCATAGGGGTTTAGTTCGTAGATGAGTGAAGACGGGTCGCTCGATGTTCCGTTAGGGGTGTTGGTCTTTGCATAACTACCTGTAACGCCAAGCATGGCATAGCCAATCTTGCCCAACTTCTGGTCTACGTTGAGGCGGAAGCCCATGCGTTGCTTGTCGTTGCCGCATAGGCGTCCTCCCTGATAACTGTAGTTGGCAGACAAAAAGTAGGTGGTCTGCTCGTTGCCACCGCGGATACTTAGGTTGTGGCGCTGGTAGACGCTATTGCGCAGCAACTCCTTGAACCAGTCGGTGTTGATGTTGCGCAGAGAGTCGAGTTTGTTTTGACCGTCTGCAATCAGTTGGTTGAGGCTCGGGTCGTTGGCGTAATATTTGCGGTAGTAGTCCTCGCTATATCTATAGCCTGGCGTTTCTGGGTTGCCGATGAGGCGTTCGAGTTCGAGTTTCTCTGCCGAATTCATCATCTTCAGTCCACGTCGACCGCGTGTGGTGACGCCCATATTCATGCTATAGTTGATGAGTGGTGCTCCCGAATGACCACGTTGCGAGGTGATCTCAAGTACACCATTGGCGGCTTTCACACCATAAAGGGCACAAGCAGTGGCGTTCTTGAGCACCTTCATGCTCTTGATGTCGGAGGGATTCAGGTTGTAGAAAGTCTCGGAAGAAATCACTTGTCCATCCATCACGTACAAGGGTTCGTTGGTGGCATTGCCTTGCCGGAGCGAAGAATTGCCTCGCAAACGGATTTTAGGGGCGCTTCCCAAGTCGCCCGTATTGGTCACTACAAGTCCGGGCACAGCACCTTGCAATGCCAAAGCCATATCAATCATGGGTTTTGACTCCAGTCTTTTCATATCCACATTTTCCACCACGCCCGCTTTGGCACGCAAGTCGATGGCGTTGATATTGCTTCGAGCCACCACCACTACTTCTCCTATTTGCGAGGTGGAAGGCTCAAGAGTGGGGCTGATATTGTTTTGACCGTTATATGTGATGCGCTTGGTTTTGTAGCCGACCATGGTGAACTTCACATGTTGACCACGTTTCAATGCTCCCTTGATGATATAGCGACCGGTATCGTCGGTAGTGGTGACGAGGTTAGTCTCTTCCACAATGACAGTTGCACCAGACAGTGGATTCTTGTCTTGTCCATACACATAACCAATTAGATTGTCTGCGTGGACGACACCATTACTTATGGTAAAAGCATTCTGCACAGGAATAGCGACCATGTCGGCAGGCATGGTTAGAGCAGTAGCAATGAGTCCTATTGTGAATTGCTTCTTGAGATTGTTCTTTTTAAACATCTTTCTTTTCCATCTTGTTTCTCTTGCTGTCATGGTGATTGTTGTTAATAGAATTAATAC
>CAVKQP010000062.1:0-10068 GCA_963658165.1 Clostridium sp. CAG:302
GAGAATGCCGAAGCCCACGACCACTTACTCTGCTTGGCAACAGGCAAGGATCTGGATGATCCCAACCGTATGTTGTATTCCAAGCAGGAATGGTTCAAGACCCGCGAGGAGATGAACGAGGTGTTTGCCGATGTGCCCGAGGCGCTCGACAACACTTGCGAGATACTCGACAAGGTAGAGACCTACTCTATCGACCATGCCCCCATCATGCCCTTCTTCCCTATTCCTGAAGAGTTTGGAACCGAGGAAGACACGAGAAAGAATTTCACCGAGCAACAACTCTACGAGGAATTTACCCGCGATGAGAACGGCAACGAGATTATGTCGAAAGATGAAGCGGACAAAAAGATCAAGAAACTCGGCGGGTATGACAAGATATACCGCATCAAATTCGAGGCCGACTACTTGGCTAAGCTTGCCTATGATGGCGCAAAAAAGCGCTATGGAGACCCACTTCCGCAAGAGGTATCGGAGCGCGTGAAGTTCGAACTTCACATTATGAAGACCATGGGATTCCCTGGTTACTTCCTCATCGTGCAAGATTTCATCAACTCTGCCCGCGACGAACTGGGCGTGATGGTAGGTCCCGGACGTGGTTCGGCGGCAGGTTCGGTGGTGGCTTATTGCCTTGGCATCACCAAGATAGACCCCATTAAATACGACTTACTGTTCGAGCGTTTCCTCAACCCAGACCGTATCTCGTTGCCTGATATTGATACAGACTTTGACGATGACGGCCGCGGAAAGGTGCTCGAATGGGTGGAAGACAAGTATGGACACGACAAAGTGGCACACATTATCACCTATGGAACCATGGCTACAAAGAATGCCATCAAGGACGTAGGGCGGGTGGAAAAGGTGCCATTGGCGGTGGTAAACCATTTGTGCAAGCAGATTCCCGACAAATTACCCAACGGAAAGAAGATGAATCTGCCCAATGCCATTGAGTGTATTCCCGAACTAAAAAACGCAGAAGCATCGAGCGACATACACTTGCGCAACACCATGGCATACGCTAAAATGCTTGAGGGAACCGTGCGCGGAACAGGTATCCATGCGTGCGGAACCATCATCTGCCGCGATGCCATCAGTGATTGGGTGCCTGTATCTACGGCTGAGGACAAAGCAGACCCCGGACACAAATTGCTCTGTACACAATATGACGGACACGTGATTGAGGAAACGGGCCTCATCAAGATGGACTTCCTTGGTTTAAAGACGCTATCTATTCTGAAAGAGGCGGTTGAAAACGTGCGTCTCACCACTGGTCACGAAATAGACCTCGACACAATTCCCATTGATGATGAACTGACTTACCAATTATATAGCGAGGGGCGCACGGTGGGTACTTTCCAGTTTGAGTCGGCTGGTATGCGCAAATATCTGCGCGAACTGCACCCCACCGTGTTTGAAGACCTCATTGCCATGAATGCCCTCTACCGCCCGGGACCTATGGACTACATTCCTTCGTTCATTGCCAGAAAGAATGGAAGAGAGGAAATCAAGTATGATATCCCATGCATGGAGAAATACTTGAAAGATACATACGGCATTACGGTCTATCAAGAGCAAGTCATGTTGCTCAGTAGACAACTAGCCAACTTCACCCGTGGAGAAAGTGATGCACTGCGTAAGGCGATGGGTAAGAAGAAGAAAGCCATCGTAGACGCGATGAAGCCAAAGTTCATTGAAGGAGGAAAAGCGAACGGTCACGACCCGAAAGTGCTCGAGAAGATATGGGCAGATTGGGAGAAATTCGCCTCTTACGCATTCAACAAGTCACACGCCACGTGCTATTCGTGGGTGGCTTATCAGACGGGTTATCTCAAAGCCCACTACCCTGCCGAATACATGGCGGCAGTGATGAGTCGAAGTTTGAACAACATCACCGACATCACCAAGCTCATGGATGAGTGCAAAGCCATGGGCATAGAGTGTCTCGGACCTGATGTAAACGAGAGCCGCATCAAGTTTAGCGTCAACTCGCATGGTGCCATACGCTTCGGTCTCGGAGCTATCAAGGGCATGGGCGATGCTGCTTCGCAGAACATTATCGCCGAGCGCGAGAAGAATGGTCCGTTTAAAGACATCTACGACTTGCTTCAACGCGTAGACCTAAAGGCCTGCAACAGAAAGGCACTCGAATGTCTTGCGCTGAGCGGCGGACTCGATAGTTTCGGAATAGCCCGCGAGCGATATGTATGTGCCGACGGGAACGGATCGTATCTCGATACGCTAGTGCGCTACGGACAACGCTTCCAGCAGGAACAAAACGAAGCTATGAACTCTCTGTTCGGTGCAGGCAACGAGGTGGAAATAGCCCACCCACAACCACCAGTGGCAGAGACGTGGGGACTCATCGAGAAGTTGAATCGCGAGCGCGACCTCGTGGGTATCTATCTCTCGGCACATCCGCTCGATGACTATCGCATCGTGCTGGAGAAATTCTGCAACACTACGTGTCCGGAATTGGCCGACTTGAAAGAACGACTCAACCGCGACCGCACTGAAGAAGAGCGCGAAAAAGACGCTCCGGGAAGTGTGGACGTGACCTTAGGAGGCATTGTGACCAACCTGAAAGAAGGATACACAAAGACCAACAAGCCCTATATCGTCATCACCATTGAGGACTACGAAGGAGCTGGCGACATCTTCCTGATGGGCGAAGAAAGCGGAAAATGGAGAGGAATGTTCCCCGTAGGGTCGGCAGTATTCGTAAAAGCCACCTGCGGACAAAAGTATGCCAACTCGCGCTATGTAGACTTCCGCATCACAGAAGTGCAATATCTGCAAACGGTATTGGAGAATAAGGTAAACAAACTCATCATCCGCGTCAACTCAGACGTGATAGATGACACCTGGGTAAACAACATCTCGACCATCATCACCGACCATCCTGGCAGAACAGAAGTGCACTTCCAAATACACGATGTGGAGCACAACGAGAACATCAACCTCTATAGTCGGTCTAAACGCACGTCTGTGCCACGAGAGCTTATCGCTTTTCTGGAGAACTATGAAGGATTGTCATACGAAATTAATTGAGAGCTTTTTGGAATAATATTTGCCGGATACGGAATAAAGGATTATTTTTGCAACGGAATTAACAACAAGAATAAAGTATAATAAAATGGAAGTAAAGATTACAAACGAGAATTTCGAGACTTATCAGAATGGTGACCAGCCATTGGTAGTAGACTTTTGGGCAACATGGTGCGGACCCTGCCGCCAGATTGCTCCCATCGTGGGCGAATTGGCAGAAGAGTATGACGGAAAGGTCGTAGTTGGTAAATGTGATGTGGAAGAGGCTGACGAAATTGCAGCACAGTTCGGCATCCGCAACATCCCTACTATTCTCTTCATCAAGAACGGAGAAGTGGTAGACAAACTCGTAGGCGCTGCTCCGAAGTCGAAAATTGAGGATAAGTTTAAGGCTCTTCTGTAGACATAACACTCCAATAGCATGAAAAAACTGTTTGTGATGGCCGCTGCCATAATCGCACTGGCTAGTTGCGGCAACAAGACCGCCCAAAACAATGGCACCGTAGCAGACTCCACGGAGTATAATCCTGTAGAGACCTTAAATGCTACACAAGCAGAAGCTACTACATCTGCAGTGGCTGACTCTGTGACAAAAATACTTGGCGAGCAGTTGACTGCCAAAGATGCAAAGAAGGTGCAAAGCACTATCAATGCTGTGATGGCAAAATACCAGGAGCTGGTGAAAGCTGGAAAGACTGAAGAAGCTGCCCTGTATGCCTCACAAGTGAAATCTTTCGTGAACGAGCATGCCGAAGAGATAAAGACTATCGCATCGGGCAACGCTACTATAGCCGATGTCGTGAATGGCATCGCCAACTTACCTACCAATGCTAAGCAAGCTGCTGAAGCAGCCGCCAACGCGGTGAACAGTGATGCTAATGCCGCAGCTAACGCTGCAACAACAGCAGCCAAGAATGCTGAAAGCAATGCCAAGAAGGCCGTTTCCAATGCAAAGAAACAGACCGAAGAGAATCTGAAGAATGCGAAAAAGGCAGCTGAAGCTGATGCAAAAGCCAAGGTAGACAATGCCAAACAGCAGACACGCGATGCAGCCAACAAGGCTGTGAACAATGCACTCAACAAGGTGCTTGGTCAGTAAAAGGTTTGCCTCATTGACAAAATCTACATTTGAGTCACATGCAAACATAATAAAAAGCATCCCTGCAACATCATCAATCGTTGCAGGGATGCTTTTTATTTAACCTAAAGTCTATTCAAAGCGAGCCGTTCTATTTCACCTCAATCTGGCGAGAAGCCTTGGCTACTTCCTTCACGACCTTAGGAAGATCGATAGTCAGTACGCCATCGCTAACATTGGCAGCAATCTTCTCCTTATTCACATCGTCAGGAAGAAGTAGCGTCTGCTCAAATTTGCTATAAGAGAACTCACGGCGCAGATAGTGTTCTTTCTTGTTTTCGTCTTTTGCCTCACTCTTCTTCTCCATCTTAATGACTAGGTTGCCCTCTTCATCAAGGTTGATATTGAAGTCGTCCTTCTTCAAACCCGGTGCAGCAAGCTCAACCATATAACTGTTTTCTGTTTCCTTCACATTGATTGCAGGTGCTGTTGCGTTAGCTCTCGGCATAAAGTCGGTATCAAAAAAGTCGTTGAATACATCTGGCATCCAAGAATTTCTACGTGGAAGTGTCATAATTAAAACCTCCAATTATCTTTTAGTTGTTTATATTTATGTTTCTTTGTCGGCCTTGCGGCTTTCACTCTCATTATAAACAACTTACATGCCAACGGCTCCTTTCACGCCAACTTGTCAATGGGGCAAGCCAATTCGTCAGAAAAGTTTAAAATATTTAATCATTCAGAGGTCTATTTCTGCCAATCTTGTCTTAGAACTTCACCACGCGAGACCCGTCCGGAGCTTCACTTATATAGACTTTGGTCACATCTTCGGGCAGCAATTCCTCGATAAGCTCCGGCCACTCCAAGAAGCACAATCCGCCCCCATAGAAATAATCTTCATAGCCCATATCAAACACTTCATCAAGCTTTTTGATGCGATAGAAGTCGAAGTGGTATATGCTATCACCCGTGGTACTCGATGTATACTCGTTGACAATGGCAAACGTAGGGGATGTGATCACATCTTCCACACCCAATTCCTCACACACGGCCTTGATGAATGTGGTTTTGCCTGCCCCCATTTTACCATAAAAGGCAAACACTTTTCCGTTGCCCATATTGTTGACAAACTGCTTGGCAGCAGCACGGATATCGCTGATGTTGTCTATTTTGATTTCCATATTGTTGTGTGTTTTTAATCTTTATCTTTTTCGCGGCGTGAGCGCGACAATGGGTATGAGCATTTCTTCCATCGAGATGCCACCATGCTGAAACGTGTCTTTATAATAGCTCACATAGTAATTATAGTTGTTGGGATAGGCGAAAAACGAATCGCCAGTGGCAAATACATAACTCGTACTCAAGTTGAGAGCGGGCAATTGGGCACGGGATGGATCCTTGATAGCGAACACATCTTTCGAGTCGTAATTAAGATTTTTCCCCAACTTATAGCGCAGATTGGTATTGGTATTGCGGTCACCGATGATCTTTACAGGTTTTGATGCTCGTATGCTACCATGGTCGGTCGTGATGATTACCTTGTAGTCACTGCCTGCAAGTGCCTTGAAAAGGTCTGCCATGAAAGAGTGGCGCAACCAACTTTGGGTCAAGCTGCGATAGGCGCTCTCATTACTTGCCAGTTCGCGCACCATCTTCGACTCCGTGCGGGCGTGCGACAACATGTCGATAAAATTGATAACCAACACATTGAGACCATTCTGTTTCAGTTGGGGCAACTGTTGCATAAACTTGTCAGCTCCATTGGAATCGTTAATCTTATGATACGAGAACGTATCATGACGGCGATAGCGCTCTATCTGAGTACGTATGAGCGGTTCCTCGTTCAGGTTCTTTCCCTCTTCCTCATCCTCGTCTACCCACAAATCAGGAAACATAGAGGCTATCTGCGTAGGCATCAGTCCACTGAAAATGGCGTTGCGCGCATACTGCGTAGCAGTGGGAAGTATGCTCATGTACATGTCCTCCGAAATGTCGAACAAGTCTCCAATTTCCTGCGCCAACATGCGCCACTGGTCGTAGCGGAAATTGTCAATTACAATCAGAAACACTTGTTCACCTGCATCCAACAACGGGAACACCTTACTTTTAAATACGTCTGGACTCATCAGGGGCTTTCCGTCGGTAGTCGCAGACGGGGAGGTTTGCCCTGCAGACATTCTTTGCTGCATTCGGCTACGCATATTCCCTGCTATTCCCTGCTGCTGAGGAGCCACCCAGTCTAGATAGTTTTTCTTGACAAACTTAGCAAATCCACTATCGGCTTCATCCTTTTGCGCCTTCAGTATCTCTGTCATATTACTCTCCGTACTGCTCAGTTCCAATTCCCAATGCACCAGACGCCGATACACTTCCTTCCAGTCATCGAAGGTCTTGCAAGCTTCTATCTGCAACGACAATTGCTGAAAGTTTTGTTGATAAGACGTCTGTGTCACCTCGGTAACAATTTCCTTGCGGTGTATGTTTTTCTTGAGCGACAACAGTATCTGACTTGGATTGACGGGTTTAATGAGATAGTCGGCAATCTTCGAACCGATGGCCTGATCCATGATGTTTTCCTCTTCACTCTTCGTCACCATAACAACAGGCGTTGAAGGCGATATTTCTTTAATCTGCTGCAGGGTTTCTAGTCCTGTCATTCCCGGCATCATCTCATCAAGCATGATGAGATCAAACGTGCGTTGACGGCACTGGTCTATAGCATCTGCGCCATTGCTCACCGTGGTCACCTCATACCCTTTCCTCTGCAAGAAAATGATATGAGCCTTGAGAAGTTCTATCTCATCGTCTACCCAAAGTATATTTCCGTTGTTCGCCATATGTCTTAAAATCCGTCTAAATCGTAATACTCATCCTCTAAGTCTATCTCTTTCTGAGGCGTTTCCTCTTTCTTTTTCTCTACAGGCGCAGGTTTCGTCTTGGCGGGAACAGTCGTAGGCTTGGCCTGAGGCTTCGTTGTCGGCTTTTGTTCTATGGGGCGCTGAGGTTGCGCAGGCTTTTCTTCCACGTCTTCAATGACTATTCCTTGGTCTTGAGGAGTGGCTTTTTGCACCTTGCCTTGAGGTTCCTCATCAATCACAAAACCATTTTCGCCATCAAGTTGCGGCTCCAAAGTCTCCTTCTCCGCCTTTTCTTGAGGTACCATATTGGCAGGTATACGCACATCTTCTTGCTCCACATTGACCTCAGTCGGTTCATTCAGCAAGTGCCGATTGTCCACTGTCAAAGGAGTGAAGTGCATCTCATAGAACGCATCATAGTCATTATAGCTATACTGCTGACCTACTAACGCCATGTTTTCATCACTGATGATATAGGTTTTAGCATTTACGGCTTGTCGCGCCACAGCCTGATTGGCATGCAATAGTTTGGCATATTGATAAGCCTCATCATAGTTGCGGAAACCGCTGACGCGCATCCGATGCAAGCCGTCTGCGTCATCTATGGCAATTTCGAAGTTTCGCACGATGAAGTTAGTGAAGTTGTAACGCGCCATTTCAAAGAGCAACTGATTCTCGTTGAGGGAGTCTGGCACATAGACAAGCATCACATTGAACGGCGCCACACGTTCAGCTGAGAACTGACGAGAAGCGATAGAATCACTGTCGCCCAACACGACAGCTCGCCGATTCCACACATCCACCATATCGAAACGTGCGCCATGCAATTTTCTTCCCTGCTTCACACCATTGACAATCATACCCGCCATTTCACTGATGCGACTATCTGGATATTTTTCGACCACAGTTTTCAAGTCTTTCAAGCATCCTTCTGTGTCACCCGAATTGAGCTTGCTCATTCCCGAAATGAAGATAAACTTGTCACGATTAGCACCTGTAGGGAAACGCGTTTCACTAATGTGCACATTACCTTTCACCTCTTGAAAACGGTCTGCCTTAAATGCCTCATAGGTAGAAGCGTAGAGAGAATCTTCTATTTGCACTCCCATCGTGGCGTTTTCTTTATAATAAGGATCTGTCAGCAAGGTTGTCCACGGACTGTCAGGATATTCTTTTTTCAGTCGTTCCACATAACTATCGGCTACTTGGAACTCGTTTTTACGTGAATAAAGCAGGAACAAATGATAGTAAGCCTCATCCATCTTGGGAAACTCCTGATATTGTTCAGACAGCCGATGCAGATATTTCTCACTCTGACGAAGGTTATCCAACTTGTCTTTGAATATCACACCAGCATGAAACAAGCCATCTGCAAGCGTTTCATTACTGGCTTTCAGTTGCTCTTCCGTAAAGGGTATTTGTGCCAAATAATACTCGCGCTTGTGGGGATCATTCTGTGCGCTGTCTGCCACGTGAGCAATAGAGTCTGCCTTAGCCTCTTCCAAGGCAATGGAATCACGCTGTGCATCGGTCATCTCTGGTACTTCTGCCAATGCTCCAACCACACTTCGGTTCACGCGCTGCCAGTTATCCACGTTTTCTCGTTTGCCCCACAAACGCTGGAAAGCCTGCTTTCCTTGACTCACCGCAAGCGGGTTATAGAAATACCAAGCAGTTGATTTGGTTGTTGGGGTCTGCACTTTCTGCGTGGTAGACACTTTGTTCTGACCATATTTCGCACTATTTTCCTTCTGCATCTTCTCGGCTTCAGCAGCCTCTTGCACACGCTTTTCTTCTTTTTCTTTCTTTTTCAGAGCAGCAATCACCCGGTCTATGGCAGCATTTCTGTCGGTTTCCGACATCTTGGCGAGCGTTTGCAAGGAGTCTTGCAACTGCACAGCATCGGTATAGGGCACCAATTCATCGAGCACCACCGAGCGTTTTGACAATTCCTCATAATCCTTGCGGTCTTTGTCAAGCAGTCCGATAGCCTCTCCATAACAGCGGCGCGCATCTCCAAACTTCTCCATTTGCCAATATAAATCTCCAAGATGAAGCAACAGCACACCCTTTTCTATCCCTGAGCGAGTAGCTTTTTCATTGCCCCTTTCATAGGCATCAATGGCCTTCAGAGTGTCTTTTTCTGCCAAATAAATATTGCCTATGGCATAGTAAACTTGGTCGAGATACTCCTTGTTCTTGTCTGATGAAGCCATGCGTTTGAGTCTTCCCACCATCTGCTTCGCCCTTCCCTTTGCCATCACCTCCGTGAGAGAGATGCGAGCATTGAACTCCAGTTCATAAGGAGGATTCTGCTTGATGACATGTTGGAATGCCTTATAGGCTTCTGGTCTGCGGTTTTGGGCTGCATAAAGTTGCCCGAGCAGATACCATTCGCGTGCTTTTTGCTTGCGCCGCATCTCATGCTTGATGACCTTCCGAAGGTAGGGAATAGCCTTGTCGAAGTCGCCCATATGGATGTAATAGTCCGCATACGTATAGTCCCACTCCTTGACAGCACGCCAGTCAAGAGAGTCTCGTTGCATGTTTCTGATAACATCTTCGGCATCATAAAGCCATCCACTTTCCACGTAGGTTTTTGCTAACCAGGCGCGAGCCTTACCGTAAATGGCCGGTTGTGTTTCATACAATCGGCTCATATAGGCGAATGTCGATGCCGCTTCATCAAATTTGCCTTGATGAAACTGCGAGCGTCCCATCAGCATCCATGCCTTCCATAGAAACGGATTATACTCCTTGCGACTCAGCCATTCTATATCTTTGGCTGTCTTCTTTCGGTTCTTCGTCCATTCCGGGCGCCGTTTGATGCTATGACGTTGTATGGCTTTTTTGCTTTTCTCTATGGCTCTATCAAAATTACCCTTACCCAAGTCGCGGCTATTCTTGTTGCCTACATAATATAAAGGTAACATTTCGGTATAGTTATCCTTATTGCCCGTTTCCTTTTCTAGCGAACCATCGATGTAAGCCTGTGCCCCGTTGTAATAGATATTGTACTTAGCATTGAACGCATGCCAGAAACGTGACTTACCTGTATTCTTCTGCGAGGCACACCCAGTGAGTAGCGAC
>CAVKQP010000063.1:0-9932 GCA_963658165.1 Clostridium sp. CAG:302
TGCTGAACTGGAAGCGACGACGAGCCTTTGGCTGACCTGGCTTCTTACGCTCAACAGCACGAGAGTCGCGTGTGAGGAAGCCTGCGTCCTTCAAAGTCTTCTTGTCTTCAGCGTTCACCTTAACGAGTGCACGAGCAATAGCGAGGCGGAGAGCCTGACTCTGACCTGTGAAACCACCACCGTCAAGATTTGCCTTGATGTCATATTTCTCAACAGCCTCAAGAGCAGACAGAGGCTGCTTTACCACATACTGCAGGATTGCTGAAGGGAAATACTCAGTAATGTCCTTCTTGTTTATAGTGATTTTTCCGGTGCCTTCTGAAAGATATACACGAGCTACAGAGCTCTTGCGGCGACCGATTGCATTGATTACTTCCATCTTTACTTATTATTTATACTGATTAATGTCAATTGCCTTTGGCTTCTGAGCTTCCATGTTGTGCTCTGTACCATCGAAAATATAGAGGTTGTCGAGCAAGCTGCGGCCGAGGGGACCCTTTGGCAGCATACCCTTCACTGCGTGACGAAGGATTTTATCCATACCGTCGTTGCGCTTACGAAGCTCTGCAGGAGTGTTGAAGCGCTGACCACCAGGATAACCAGTATAACGTGTGTAAACCTTATCAGTCTCCTTCTTGCCAGAGAACACCACCTTAGCGGCATTGATAATGATTACGTTGTCTCCACAATCTACGTGAGGAGTGAATGTTGGCTTGTACTTTCCGCGGAGCAGCTTGGCTACTTTAGAGCAAAGACGACCTACAATCTGATCGCTAGCGTCGATTACGACCCACTCTTTCTTAGCTGTTTCCTTGTTAACGGAAATAGTCTTGTAACTTAAAGTGTTCATTTTAACTTTTAAAAATTATAATACTACTAAAAAACGTTGTTTTGGAAATCTGATTCACTAACCGTCGTCTCGGCCAAAAGACTAACTATTAACACATCTTTCCAGGGGTTCTAAGAGTTTCCCCAATAATCGGACTGCAAAGGTACATATTTTTATAGCACGCAAAAGAACGACCTACTTTATATTTATGCATTATTAACAATATTTACCTCTCGTTTTAAACAATATCAAACTGGGTTCATCCTGTCACAGCTGACTTAATACAAAAATTGCACTCACTTCGGTGCAATTTTCTATGTAAAGTGCACTGAGTAGAGTGCATTTTCTAGAATCACACATATTTTACTCCATCGTTAATCAATAGAGCAAACGACAAAAACAACACGTATGCACCTTATTTCCATCCTTTCAATGAGGATCCATACGGTGCTTGATCTTTTGGAATTTCCTTTGGCAATGTTTCTTATAACTATAGCCGAAGGCGTGTTTTAGGAATTTGCGCCAATTATAGACTATGACAAAGCGGATGACATCGCCCTTTTTCGGGGTGCCATCGACATATATAGACCTCGGTATGTTTACGAAATAGAGGTCGGCAACGGTATCGAAAGCCGAATAATCACGATGTGGCCGCTGATAAAGCCACACCTCACTATAAAAGCGGTCGGTAGCAATGGTCTGCGGATCAAATGTTGGAAGGGTGCGGAGATAGGCAGAACGTGCCCACCAGAAAGATCCAGAATACATGACATAACGCTTCGGCGGCCAACGATAGCAGCCATATGTGTCATAGCCACTACACAACACATTGACCGCCACTTGCCACTTGGTAAAGCAGAAGTATTCCATCATCTCACACCAAGACACGATTTTCCGCTTAAACGAAAGGAATTGTCTATCGTCACTCTCCATGGTCTGATAGGATATACCCTTAGTATGGAAGTAGTAGACCAAGCAATCCTCCCGATCGCTCAAAGCTTTTACAAACTCCAATGCGGGATATTCAAACCTTGTAGGAGTATCCACACATGAGATGATTTCAAGTTTCTCCGAATCCACGATCCGCCTCAACACATCCACATCCCGGTCGTTAGATGTGATGACGCTCACAAATAGCTTATGGGAAGCGGCAAGCAATCCACTACGTTTCAGTGCAGCAACCTGTCGTTCCACAATGTGTTCCCAACCCTTATCGCAAAACACATGATAGACGCCACAGATAGGGAGGGATGTAGACGGAGTGTGTTCGAACGACGTAAGGTCTTGCCGTTCGAACACACGAAATACAGAATTATATAATCTCTTCAACAGCGATGCCATCTATTACGCCTTCAGAGATTCTATTAATCGTTCAAACATCTTCTTCAAGTCATATTGTGGCTTCCACCCCAACGCCTCGATTTTCTCGGTAGACATACGGAGATGGGTGACAGGGGAAAAGCCCAAGCCCTCTTTCAGATTGAACACCACCTTCAATTTCGGGTTGAAGTCTTCACACAAACGCTTCGCCATGTCAGCGACAGAGATATAAGTAGATGCGTTTGCCACATTATATGCTTCACCATTCTTGCCTTTAAAGAGCACGTAGAACACACCCATCACGGCATCCATCGTATAGCAATAGCATCGGCAAAGTTCGCCTTTCGTGTTGAGTTCCAAGTTTTCGCCCTTGATGATACTGCGGGCAAAGTGGGCGAAAACGCGTGTATCCTCAGGTGCCACTCCTGCTCCAAAGGTTTGAGCAAAGCGGGTTATCTTCACGGGAACACCATATTCAGAGGCATAAGAACTGCATAGACATTCTGCTGCACGTTTCGCCATCGGATAGCTACTCCGTATATCTGCTGGATTGATGAAGCCCTGCATCTCTTCCGTCAACGGCTTTTCATCATTGGTCACGACACCATAAACTTCAAGTGAGGAGGCATAGACCATACTGCGAAGTTTGTTGAAACGGGTATATTCTAGCACAGACTTTGTACCTTCATAACTAATATTCATCGTTTCAACGGGGCGTTCCACGAAGTATTTCGATGATGTAGGACTAGCGTAGTGTATCAGATAGTCGGCATTACACGTGTCAAACTGACATTCGGAGGCGAAGTCGAACATCTGCAAGGTGAGTGTTCGAGTTTCCGGTCCAAGCACTTCTATTGCCTTTCCGATGTTTCGCACGATAGCCACAACGCTGAGATTGAGGTCATATTTCTCATTGAGCGCCAAGAGACACTTCACTGTCACCGAACCTAAAAGTCCCGTTGCTCCCGTCACCACAATCGTTTTGTCCTTCAATTCATCCACGAACGGGAAACTTGCCGTAAAGTCGGCAAGGTCTTTCAACAATGTCTTTTCCATATATAGTATAGCTTTGGTTTCTAAAATCCGAATATCTGCTGGTCTTCATGCACCTTGACCATGGCTCTGAACACGAAGAAGTCGGCTGGCGTCGTTATCTTGATGTTCTCTCTCGGACCGATGATCGTGCCCAGTGTATAACCATAGTGGCTCATCATCGTGCACGAGTCAATGAAATCGTTTCGCCCTTCTGCCAATGCCTTGCGGTGCGCTCCGATGATGTCTTTGAGTCGGAAACTCTGTGGGGCACGTGCGATGAGCGAATGGTCGCGTGAAGGTATCTCCATCTTGCCATCCTCTTTCGTAACCACGAACGTCTCTGTGGCGGGAACGCAAGTGATGCACGATCCACACGTCGCCAGTTTCTTGATATTATCTGTGATGGTTTCTTCGGTAATCAGCGGGCGCACGCCATCGTGGATAAGCACATTGGCATCTTGCCCTGCGGCATATTCCTCCGCTGCACAAAGTCCGTTATAGATAGACTCTTGTCCCGTGGCTCCTCCCGGCACGATGCGCACCACCTTGGTTATCTCAAACTTCCTGAGCATCTTTTCGAGGAAGGGTATCCACGTTTCTATGCACGCCACCACGATGGCGTCTATCTCTGGATGATTGTCGAAGAGTTCGAGCGTATAGATGATGATGGGCTTGCCGTTGAGTTCAAGAAACTGCTTGGGGCGCGACTTGGTGTGCATCCGCAGTCCAGAGCCTCCGGCAAATATCACAGCGATGTTCATATACCTTATTATATATTAGTCTAAGAATTTGATGCTCACATGGTGGCGGTCACGTTTATCCTTGGGCGGCAGCTCCATATAGTTACCGTAGGCTATGCGACACAGTTCCTCGGGGTCGGCTGGACCCTCGAACACATGTCCTTCGAACTCGATATCGCGATGTGGAACCATGATGCGCTTGGGGTTGCGCTCGTAGAACCATGCCCCATAGGAGTGCATATAGAGGTTGGGATTCCCGAAGATACGCCCCACGATACGGAAAGTAGGAAACACGATAGTGTGCAGCACGTTGTAGCCTAATTGTGCCAAGCGAGGGTAGCGACCTGCCCAGTCGAAGTTGACCACGCACGACAACTTAGCCGCAAAGTGCTGCAGCCAAGGTATCATATGACCCTCATAGGGGAAGATATCGATATGTAGTCCACGGTATTTCTGCGCCATGTGCGACCGATGTTCGCGCTCCCCTTGCGCATCATTGCTGATGTGTTCACTCTTCAAGTCACGCAGACATGCCCACTCTTTATAGTATCCATGGTCGGTCTGATTGTTTTGGAGCACATATTGCGGATGGGGATGGGCGATGAGATAGTCGCACAAACGTTTGAAATCCTTTTGGTCCACCACCACGTCTACATCGTCATCCCAGGGTATAAAGCCCTTGTGGCGTAGCGCACCAAGCACGTTTCCGCCATCTATACGACAAGGCACACCGATGCTTTTCGCCACGTCTTGCAAATAGATGAGCATATCTAGCATGCGCAACTGCGCCCGTCGGAGCACAGACCCATCGGGGTTGTATTCCTGGCGTAGGCTATCCTGGGTTTCGCCCGTATTGAATTTTTCCGTTATATCCATTCTATTGTCGTTGGCACAAGCCATAATACGTGCAAATTTAGTGTTTTTATTTCTAAAAGCAAATCTTTCCTCCCACAAAATAAGAATAATTATCGTAACTTTGCAGCGCAAATAGATAATACAGGATGAACCCTCTCAAAAGCCTATACCGCACGATTTTCCACACTTACGAATGCACCGATCTCACGCCGTGGCAGCATGAGCCAGACTGCCGTCTGCCCATCTATGGGGTATACCATGTGTTTTGTCAGGGAGGATGGCAACGACTTATTGCCGATCAGTATGCCCACCTCAAGCGAAGCGGACTGCTTGATGCCACCACCCGTCTGCTGGTGAGTTGCATTGTCTTCACCGACAACGACGAGCAGGAGTTGCGCCGCATCATCGACACAGACAAACTTGACATTGTGAGCGTGCAACGCAATCCCCGCCTATTCGAATATCCAGCATTGGCACAAGTGAAATCTCTGAGCGACCAAGAGGACTGTCTGATTTACTATTTCCACACCAAAGGCATCTCTTTTTATGGTGGCAAACCTACCGACAAGCATTATCGTTGGTTCATGCACAATGTGGAGTCGTGGCGTAAGGAGATGGAGTTCTTCTTGATGGATCAGTGGCGCGTGGCAGTAAACACCCTTTCGGCAGACTTCGACATGTATGGCAGCTATCGTTGGCCACCGCGCCCAGCAAAGCGTGTGATGTATTCAGGCAACTTCTGGTGGACAAAAGCGTCATACGTCAAACAACTTGCCGACATCCATCCCGAGCAGATGACCGACGATCGCCTGTTTGCCGAACTATGGCTCTATCAAGGCGGAGGGCGTGATTTCAGTGCTTTCGACACCGATGCCATCCTCTATCGGGTGAACATCCCCGCTTCCATCTACGATGGTAGCCATCCATCACTGTACACCCGCCTATGCTTTGTCGCAGCCCACAACTGGAGCAAGATCAAGAAAAAGATTTTCCGCCAGGATTTCGGGAAGCGATATAACGACAAATACCAAAGAAAATAGAATGAAAAGAGACAATTATACGTTTCTCACCCACGCCCCTGTGCACCGCGTCATCCTCACGATGGCGATTCCCACCATCATCAGTATGCTTTCGACAAGCCTCTACAACCTGGCAGACACTTACTTTGTAGGGAGAATCAACACACAGAGCACGGCAGCCGTGGGCGTGTCGTTTGCGGTGATGTCTATCATACAAGCCGTGGGGTTCTTCTTTGGACATGGGTCGGGCAACTATATTTCGCGTATGCTCGGTGCCAAGAAAAGACGGGTGGCAGAACAAATGGCTGCCACAGGATTCGTACTCAGCGTTGCCACAGGTGTGCTTATCGCCTTGCTCGGCACGGTGTTTCTCACACCGCTATCCGTAGCTTTGGGATCCACAGACACCATTCTCCCCTACACTGAGCGCTATCTGGGCATCATCTTGCTGGGCGCTCCTTTCATGACTGCTTCGCTCACCCTCAACAACCAAATGCGCTTCCAAGGAAACGCCGCCTATGCCATGTGTGGCATTCTCTCGGGTGTGGTACTCAACGTAGTGCTCGCTCCGCTGCTCATTCTCTATTTTGCCTTGGGCATCACGGGAGCAGCCATCGCCACACTGGTGAGTCAGATATTCGGTTGCATCATGCTTTTCTTCATGAGCCGACGCGGTCAAAACATCAGCATTAACCTTCGCAATGTGCGCTTCAGCAATGCTTTTCTCAAGGAAATCATCTTCGGTGGCACACCGTCACTCTCCCGACAAGGATTAGGCAGTTTGTCTACCCTGATGCTCAACCATGCCGCAGGAGCTTATGGCGATGCTGCCATTGCAGGTATGTCTATCGTCACACGACTTTCTTTCTTCATCTATGCGGTGGTGATAGGCATCGGACAAGGGTTCCAACCTCTATGTGGATTTTGTTATGGAGCAAGGTTATACGGTCGTGTACGGGAGGGGTTTTTCTTCTGTGTCAAGTTGGGCACGATGTTTCTCTCTGTCTGTGCGGTTGCAGGATTCATCTTTTCCGAACCCATCATTGCCTTGTTTCGCGACGACCCACAGGTGATTGCCATCGGTGCAGTGGCTCTTGACTGGCAGATTATCTCCTATCCACTCATTGCCACCGTAGTGGCTACCAACATGATGATGCAGACTATTCGCAAGCCCATCCGCGCCAATCTGGTTGCAGCAGCACGTAGCGGACTGTTTTTCATACCGCTCATCATCTTGTTACCTCACCTTTTCGGTTTGCTCGGTGTGGAGATGTGTCAGGCTTGGTCTGACGTGTGCGCCTTCTCGCTCTCCCTCCCCATCGCCTTCAGTGCATTTCGCGACATGCGCAAACTCACACCCAGCGAGAGCGTAAGGGCTTCATAGCTTTTAAAGATTCTTTCTGATGACCGCTGCCACATCGGTGGCGCAATTCTTAAGATTGAGCACACGTTCTGCGTATGCCCTTCCGCGTCGTCCCATTTCGGCTGCTTCTGCGGGATGATCCATCATGTAGCGCACGGCTGAAACCCATCCTGCCTCATCGCCATAGTCCACAGTGATGCCACATTCCACCTTGTCAATGTCTATCGGCATCTGTGGATTGCGACTGCAAATGAGCGGTATGCCAAGCGCTAAAGCCTCAACCACAGTGGTGAGACCAACGGTATAGTTGGTCTGCTTGCAACAGATGACTACACAAGCGGCGGCGTTCACCTTGCGTGCCATGGCATTGTGAGCAAGTCCTTCGACAAAGTGAACATGTGTGTGGGGACCTGTGCCTAATTCAGAAAAGAGTTTTTCGTAGTTCGTGCCGCCATAGGAGTGACAGATATAAATGTCGAGCGGTGCCTCCGTCGTGCGGAACGAGTGTACAAGGGTCGGCATGTCGCGCATCTCCTTGCCCGTAGAAATGAATCCGTGACGGCGTGATTGTTCATCGACAAGAACATCACTGATGGGTGCATCTGCCAAAGTCGATGATGCTCGAAGCAAACAGTCGTAGTAGTCAAGATCGGCTCCCCATCTTGCCACATGCAGATGTCCTGCACGAGCCTTGCACGAGCGCAAGGAGTCATCAATAATCTTCTGCGAAAAGAAAAACAGTTCGTCAAGTCCTCGGTAGAAAAGTCGTGCCACGCATTCGCGCACCTTACTCTTGGCACGCACTACGGGTTGATGGTGCCACACATAGATTGGTTTGCGGTAAAGTCTAAGTGCACGAAGGAACACTATGATTTCCAGTCCTCGGAAAGTGGTGGCATAGATGGCGTCAAAATGCTCATGACAAGTGAGCACCCGCCATGCCGTATAGAGCGACTGTTGCCAACGGCGGAGGAAGAAGTGGAACTTGTGCCAAACCACCCCGATGCCTTCGGTTTCGAGATGGGTCGCTCCATAAAGGAAATGCCCTGGGTAGGTGCCCTGCCGCCAACCGCTGAGGATGGTCTGGATATCGGTGGTGTGGTAATAGTAGACTTTCATGCTGCAAAAGTAGCAAATAGTCTTGGGTAATACAAAATAAATTTTTACTTTTGTAGCTGTCTACTCAAGCATCACTAATGGCTTCACTCAAGGAAAAGACTGCCTCTGGACTACTCTGGGGGGCTATGAACAACGGACTGATGCAGATGCTGAACATCGTGTTCGGCATCTTCTTGGCGCGCATGCTCTCGCCTGCCGACTATGGTTTAGTCGGCATGATTGCCATCTTCACTGCCCTTGCAGCCACCCTTCAGGAGAGCGGATTCACATCGGCTTTGGTCAACAAGAAAGACATTACCGACAACGACTACAACTCCGTGTTTTGGTTTTCATCACTGGCAAGTGCCGTCTTGTTCATCTGCCTCTTTGCCTCTGCACCCTTGATAGCTCGCTATTTTGACCAACCCGAACTGACTCGTCTCTCGCGGTTGGCATTCGTTTGCATCCCGCTTGCTGCCATCGGCATCGTGCCGCAAGCCTACCTATTCAAAAACTTAAAAGTGAAAGAAGCCACCGTAGTGCGCTGTTCTGCATTGCTCATTTCGGGCATTGTGGGCATCGTCCTTGCCTTACGGGGCATGGCATACTGGAGTTTGGTGTGGCAGCAACTGTGCTACGTGGGCATCACCAGTATCGGCAAATATGCACTTATTCCCTGGCGACCATCGCTAAAGGTAGACTTCGGTCCCGTAAAGTCGATGTTCGGGTTCAGTTGTAAAATCATGTTCACCTCGATTGTCACAACCATCAACCAGAACATCCTTACCGTTATCTTCGGTCGTCTGTTCTCCGCACGGGTGGTGGGCAACTTTACCCAGGCTTTCAAGTGGAACAATATGACCTCGAGTCTCGTATCTGGAACGATTGCGCAAGTGGCTCAGCCTGTATTCTCTTCTATCCAGGACGACCCCACAAGACTCACGCATGTGGTGCGCAAGATGATACGCTTCACGGCGTTTCTCGCCTTCCCGGTGATGTTCGGACTGTGCATCATCGCACGGGAATTCATCCTTATCACCATCTCTGAAAAATGGATAGACAGTGTTGTCCTGCTCCAGATACTCTGCATCAGCGGTGCTTTCATGCCGTTGCAACAGACCTATCAAAACCTTATCGTGAGTCGCAACCGCAGCGATATGTTCATGTGGATAACGATAGCACAAGTGGTGCTGCAGATAGCAGTGGTTGTGGTGCTTGGCAAGTATGGCATTGAACGTATGGTAGTCGGCTATACAGCGTTCAATATCCTATGGTTGTTGGTATGGCACTTCTACACCCACCGACTGATCCCCCTACGTCTCACCGATGCCTTACGCGACATACTGCCATTCTTGCTTGCCGCCATCGCATCGATGGCAGTGGCTTGGATGGCCGCCATCGCCATCAGCGACATTTGGCTATCTATGTTTGTCAAGATGGGAGTGGCAGCCCTCTCCTACTTCATCATCATGAAAGCGGCACACGCACAGATTATGAACGAATGTTTGAACTATGTGTTCAAGCGAAAAAGCAACAAGGCTAAACAAGAATAAGATTTTACTACCATAATTGATACAATCCATACAAACAACTCAAAACATGAAGAAAAAAGGACTATTCATTCTGCTTTTCTGTCTGCTCTCATCCATCACCATGTCGGGGAAGGACTCTGG
>CAVKQP010000064.1:0-9924 GCA_963658165.1 Clostridium sp. CAG:302
ATATAGTTCTTTCCTTCGGCTGTGACAATGGCCTTAGAAGGTAGTGTGCGACACTGAGTGCGGCCTGTGGCAATGCTGCCACTCACATACATGCCGTCAAAGAGTTTGACACTACGTGGTGTTGGATCGAGCTTCACATGGACTGCCACCGACTTGGTGCCATCGTTGAAATATTCGTTCATGCCATAGACACGCCCGCTCACTGCTACACCTGGCTGATTGGTGAGCGAGAGCAACACGGGGTTGCCCACCTTCACCTTGTTGATATCTTTTTCAAAAACATTCAGGTCGCATTCCACCGCAGCATTGTTGCGAATGGTCATCAGCGGGGTCTGCATATCGGCATAGCCACCCAACGTAGCTGTCAATTTGCTCACCGTGCCATCTACGGGTGCACGCAAGGGGAAGACTGTGACAAACTTGCCTTGTGCTACTGTGGCTGGACTGATGCCCATCTGTTGGAGTTGCCTGCCGATACCCGTTAGGTTGGCTTGCGCCACTTGGTATTGTTTCTGTGCTTGTTGTAGGGTCTTCTTCACGCCAGCACCGCTTGCCGCCAATGTTTGTTGGCGGTTCATTTCTGCGCACGACAGTTCTGCTTCTTTTGAAGCCGAATAATACTCACGCTGCAAAGACAGGATGTCAGTGTTCTCAACCGTTGCCACCACTTGTCCACGGCTCACCCTCTGCCCTTCCTTGACGAGGATGCTCTTCACGATGCCGCCCATGAGCGATGACACCTCGCCCACGTTTTGTGCACGAAGCACCAAGCTACCATTTGCCTGAAGCGTGGCATCAAGCGAGCGGTCGGTCACTTCGCCCATGCGCAAGTCTACCGCCTTCACCTGTTTCTCGGTGAGTGGAATGTTTTCGTAGTCCACTTCCTCCTCATGTTCTTCTTGTTGTTCGCCGTTGTCAGCGCCTCGCTGCCAGAGCATGAAGCCGCCCAAGGCTATGGCTGTGACCGCCACAATAAACAATAATCTTTTTGTCATAGTCAGAGTCATTCTTGATGTTTTGCTGCAAAGGTATACATAATATGGTGCAACTCGGTTGCAAAGACCATTGACAAATTATGTAGGTTGCGTTTGGAAGGCACAAAGAAAAATCGTATTTTTGCGGTGTAGTATCGTGTTTATCCATATTAAAAACAACTCATCATAGAAGAACACACATGAAAATAGGTTTTCTGCAACAACACAACACCGCCGATGTGAAGGACAACTTACGTCGGATTGTCGACGGAATCACCGACTTGGCACACCGCGGTGCCCAACTCATCATTCTTCAGGAACTGCACAACTCGCTCTACTTCTGCCAGACAGAAGACGTAGAACTGTTCAACTTGGCTGAACCCATACCGGGGCCATCGACGGGATTCTATGGCGAACTGGCGAAACAACTGGGCGTGGTCATCGTCACCTCGCTCTTCGAACGGCGTGCACCCGGCCTCTATCACAACACGGCTGTGGTCATCGAACGCGACGGAACCATTGCCGGTCGCTACCGCAAGATGCACATCCCTGACGATCCTGCCTATTATGAGAAATTCTACTTCACCCCTGGCGACCTCGGCTTCCACCCCATCGACACCAGTGTAGGCCGATTGGGGGTGATGGTATGCTGGGATCAATGGTACCCAGAAGCTGCCCGACTGATGGCACTACAGGGAGCCGAACTGCTCATCTATCCCACTGCCATAGGTTACGCTGCCTCCGACACTCCTGAAGAACAGCAACGACAGCGTGAAGCCTGGACCACGGTGCAGCGCGGACATGCCGTTGCCAACGGACTACCTGTCATTGCAGTGAACCGCGTGGGCTTTGAACCCGACCCGTCGGGGCAGACTCCTGGCATACAGTTCTGGGGGAGCAGCTTCATTGCAGGACCTCAAGGCGAACTGCTCTACCGTGCTTCGGAAAACGAAGAAGAAAGCATCGTGGCAGAGATAGACCTCACCCACAGTGAAGATGTGCGTCGGTGGTGGCCCTTCCTGCGCGACCGCCGCATCGATAACTATGCAGACATCACCAAGCGATTTATCGACTAATGATCACACATAGGCGTGTTAGCCATCGTAAAACTATGAGTTAGCACTCGTAGAACTATGTGTTAGCACTCGTAGAACTATGTGTTAGCACTCACAAAACTATGTGTTATATATCGCAACAAGCGAACTCCCGAAAGCCTACTCATAGGAAGCTTTCGGGAGTTCGCTTGTTTTGCATGGTCGTCACTACGGAAAGACTGCTGCTATTCGTTCTTCCGTTTCTTGCCGAAGTCGGCGTCTATCTTCAAGAAAGCAGATACTACGAAAGTGAGCACACACGACACCATCACGATAATGAAGAAGTTGCGATAGCCCACCAGCTCTTGCAATGCACCCGCAAAGAGTCCGGGTATCATCATAGAGAGCGACATGAACGCCGTGCAGAGGGCGTAATGAGAGGTCTTGTATTCACCCTGACTATAATAAATAAGGTATAGCATATAGGCAGTGAAGCCAAATCCATAGCCAAACTGCTCCACAAAGACACAAGCATTGACCACCCACAGGTTGGTGGGAAGGGCATAGCTCATATAGACATATACCACATCGGGCAACGTGATGGCGCAGACCATGGGCCAAAGCCAGAATTTCAAGCCATGACGCGCTACGGCTATGCCACCGAGAATGCCGCCAAGCGTAAGACCAATCACGCCGACTGTGCCTTGCACCAAACCATATTCCTGCGGTGAAAGTCCCAATCCGCCAGCTGCATGACTGTCCACAAGAAAGAGCGTAGACACCTTGGCGAGCAAGCCTTCGGGCATGCGATAGAACAGCATAAACAGGATGCCGAGCAACACCTGGCGCCAAGGCATCTTGGTCACGAACGTGACAATCATCTGCAGAATGCCGCTCCATAACTGCTTCACTTCCACACGTTCCATGCCGCGGTCGGCTTTGGGTTTGGGAAGAATGTAACTGTGCCACAACCACAGGGCAATAAACAATCCCATAACGCCATAGAACATCAAGCTCCAAGAGTATTTGACGGAGACATTGCGAAAGAGTAACTGCAGATTACCCGCAATCATCACCAGCACACCTTGACCGAATATGGTGGCAAAACGATAGAATGTGCTACGAATACCCACAAACATGGCTTGCTCGTGATCCTCAAGTTCAAGCATGTAATAGCCATCTGCAGCAATGTCATGGGTAGCACTGCTGAACGCCATCAAGGCAAAGAAGCAGAGCGAAGCCTGCAGCCAAAAGCTCGTCTGAAGCGTGAACGCCACTCCACCAAACGCGGCGCCGATGAGCAACTGCATGGCCACAATCCACCAACGCTTGGTTTTCACCAAGTCGATAAACGGACTCCACAAGGGCTTGATGACCCATGGCAAGTAGAGCCAGCTCGTGTAGAAGGTTATTTCTGCATTACTCAGTCCCAGTTGCTTGTAAAGTACAAGCGAGATAGTCATCACCGCCACATAGGGAAGTCCTTCTGCAAAATAGAGTGAGGGCACCCATGCCCACGGATTTCTGTGTTTCATCTTATTGTTCTTTTATGGGATAACGACACATTTCTATCCCGCTATTCCTTTATTACATATGATTATTTATATATCTTCTTGATCTCTGCACCATGATAATAGTGCAAAAGAATCTGATCATAGCTATAGCCCTTTTCGCCCATCACGGCAGCTCCTATCTGACAAAGTCCTACGCCATGACCCCATCCAGCGCCAATAAGCGTGAACGAAGCAGGAACACCTTGGTCGTCGACAGCATGGCGATCAACGACAAAAGCGGAACTATAGAGATGCGACTCACTCAGCACACGACGGATTTCCAGTTCCTTGCCCACGGTATAGGTGAATTTTGTGCCCACTATCTTCAGTCGGGATATGCGCCCACTCTTGCCCCGCTCCAGCGGTATCAAGTCGACAATGTCGCCGAAATTCATCTTCATCTTTTCAGAAAGAAGCGTGCGGATTTGTTCTTGAGTGTAGTCCACATGCCAACGATAGAAGTCGGGAGTCTCCTGATCGAATGCGTTGAGCACTTGAGAAAGTATGCGCTTGTCCGATGTGTTGCAGAATGCTTCGGGAGCAGTGCGTATCCAGCGGTCGGCAGAAGCCTCGTCTGTCAGGTCGGGAAGTGCGCCTGCGTGGGGTGCATCGACAATTGCAGTGAGGTAAGACTTGGGAGTATTCTCCCAGCAATATTGGAATTCTTCACTCACACCGCCACAGCACTTGGAGAAGCGAGCGTCACAAATCTCGTCGTCAGACATGAGTATCTGACCACGTGTCTGCTTAACAGCTTCAGCCACATGGGCATTGGTCTCCTTGGTGATGCCCTGATAGCGTTGACAATGGTCATCGGCACACACATCAAATATGGTGTGGTCATCGCGGTCATACCACCGTATGAGTTCGTCTTCACGCTTGACAAAGGAGAAGAAATTGTTTCCGCCTTCCTTGTTCTTATGTCGCTTGTCCATCTGAGCAAGCAGCCAACTGCGCGAAATAACGGCATGTGCCTTGAGAAACTCTAACGACGACGTGGCGCTCATCTCACTTGAGATGACACTCGTCAGGTAGTTTTCTACGGGCAACTGGTTGATGGCACATATCTTGTCTGCCTCGACAACCAGGCGCAACGTGCCTTGGAACACCTGTGTCTCACGACGTTCCCAGTGGAAATTCACTCCGATGGTCACATCGTGAAGTGAGAACGAGGCATCGGGAGTTTGGGGTTGGAACACGAGTTCACGATATTGGTTGCCATTCCAGAGTATGCCACCCTCGGAGAAAGTGACCGTTTGTTCTCCCACAATGGTCTCTCCCTTGGCTATATAGGGTTTGTTGAGTGCAAAATGTATCTCTTCTCCACTCACGATACCTACCGAAACAAGGGGCTCGCGATGACCGAAAGTGGTAGCTACCGACGTGTTGTCGCTACGCTGAGAACTTTCTTTCAACTTGTTCACGATGCCGCAGACCATGGCTTCATCGGCTCCCACCTCTTTTAATATAGCGGCTGCCTGATCGGCAGTGATTCGTTTGAAATCTGATTCACAGGGTGTGATGACAAGTCCTGCCATGTCAAGCGCGCCAGGACTGACCGTCATGCGGTTCTCGCCCTCGGCAGTATAGCAGTCTGGACGGTGCTTGCGACGGGGGAACACGGCACTCAGGAATTCTTCGCCTTGCTTCCACGCCACAATGTTCATCATCGGTTCGGTCTCGCCCTTGGCTTGCGGCATGGCGTGATAGAGCTTATTGAACAAGCGGATGTCGCTGAGTTGACTCTTGCTGCGGATGAGGAAGACAGGACACACATAGTCATTGATCAACGTGATGCGCTCCTCTTCGGAAAGCGAATAGATCACAGTCTGGTTGCGGTTCAGGCGTTGCCACCCAAGTTGGAGGGGCACTACACCACTGGTACCTGCCTGCAAATGCAAGTGATCGGGGGCTGAAGCACCACACTTAGGGCCATTGTAGAAGACCATCAAGTCGGGATAGAGCGAGAGCAAATGGTGTATCTCGCCATAGTGCGACAGGATAGACTGCGGCTGATGGCGGCGTGCAGGAATCGTATAGTGTACTGGGAGGATGGGATAAGGGTTGACAAGCAACTTGAAATCGGCATCTACGCCTTTGGCTATCTGCTCTTGGGGACGATTGGCATCACAGAGAAAGCATGGACGGGAGGCTATGGCTTTCTTGTCGATCTTGGCTCCCGTCGACACGATGCGGGCTGGATTGAACTGCACCAAGAGCGTGTTGTCGCCCACAGGAAGTTCACGCGTCTGCACATTCTGCAAGTCGCGGAAATTCTTGCGTGCCAACTCCCAAGTTTCCAACTGACGATTGAAGAAGCGCAACAGTTGGTTGTCGCCCATGAAATCGCCCTTGCCGCTGAGCATCTGTTTGCGGGCACTGATTTCCAAAGTGCGCAGACGATCTTTATAGAGATTATTGGCATTGACCTTTTCTATGGACAGTGCAGCGTCGCTATTACCGCCCCATCGACGGCAAAGATACAGTTCGTCATAGATGCGCCCTATTCGGTAACGACGGCTGAAGAGCAGTCCGAGGGCGTAATCTTCACCATAGCTGGTGTTGGGAAACTTCACCTGTCGCACCAAGGGGGTGAAGAAGGCACGAGGAGCGCCCAATCCGTTGATACGCAATGCATTGTTGCAGCCGTTGTCGTCGGTCCACTCACGGTGGTCAATCAGCCCTGGAGGCAACGTGTTAAGGTCGAAGTCGCACATGCGGTAGCTGCCTATCACCATGGCAGCCTTCTGTTTGTAGAAGGCATCAACTATGCGCTGCAAGGTGTTCTCTGACGAATAGAGGTCGTCACTGTCCAACTGCACGGCAAAGCGACCGCAATGATTGTCATGAATGGCCACGTTCCAGCAACCGCCAATGCCTAAGTCGGTGCGTTCAGGAACGATATGCACGAGTCGGTCATCATCGTAGGCTTCAAGCAGTTCGGTAGTGCCATCGGTAGAATGATTGTCGACCACAATGACGTTATAATTGAATTTCGTCTTCTGTGCCAATGCCGAATTGACGGCATCACGTATGGTCTTTGCTCGATTGAATACGGGTATCACCACCGAAGCCTCATAGTCGAAATGTTGTTCTGCGAAATCTGGGTGCAAATAGTCACCCGTATCGACCAGCGCACCCAGTTCGGAAAGATGGCGTGTGGCAACTTGTTCCATCTCAACCTGCACATCGCGGTTGCGTGGATTCACGTAGTCAAACTGCTTCTCGCCACTTTTGCGCACGTCTTGTTCATGCTCTGTATAGAGATATTCGTTGAGATGGAACAGCTCTCCCTGACGGCTGAGATACAAGCGAAGGTCGTAGAAGCCCGCATACAGGAAGTCTACAGGTTGCTGCACCAACGTTTGAGCATAGGCATGAAGGGAAGAAGCCTTGACAAGAACGAGCGAACCGAAATCGAAGTCGTCGCGCACGCTACCCATCTGATAGTCGATGACGGGATGTTTCACGCGGGTTCCCTGCTCCACAGAATAGTGGTCGGCATAGAGCAACTGCGCATCGGCATCAACGGCAGCGACCAGCATGCGGTCGAGGGCATATAATCCAAAATCGGCAGGCGTGGTTTTCAGATTCATCAACACGTAGTCTGCATCTGTATGACTCTCTATGTTGAGCATCGTGCGAGTAGACAACAAGTGTTCTACTTCTATCAGATTACAATTCTCAGGGATGTCGTTCTTGCCTGCAAAATCTGCACTTACCAGCAAGTGTATATGCTGTATGGTCTTGCTTTGACGCAGGGTTTCAATCATCGGCTCTATCGATTCTACACTGTCGCAAGGCAAGAAGCAATCTATTTTCTGTCTCATGAAACGAATTAGATTATTATAATAATGTTTGCAAAATTACACTTTTATTTTAACCAAGGAGCGGTTTAGCACGAAAAAATAATCGGAATTAAAGAAAAATAGCTAACTTCGCAACACAATCAGAACACGACTCATGAGACTTCAAAAGAAACATACCTTGCTATTGGCGTGCGCCCTACTCTTCCCATCCGTGCAATATGCCCAGGAAAAAGCCGAACCTCTAGACTTGGGCAATGGACTGGAATATATGATTCAAGGGCAAGTTACGGCGTCAAATAGAAGGACTCCTCTTTGGCTCAATGCCAACAAATATGGATTGAGTTCCTTGGAAAAGGAGAACGGCTATCTGCGTGCTGCCATCGGCAGACCTCTGTCGACCGATTCTACACGCCGTTGGGGCATCGGCTATAAACTCGACGTGGCTGCTCCATACAGGTTTACAAGTCATGTGGTGGTGCAACAAGCCTATGCCGAAGCGCGGTGGCTGCATGGCACACTGACCGCTGGAGCCAAGCAATATCCCATGGAAATGAAGAACACGGAGTTGAGTAGTGGGTCGCAAACACTGGGCATCAATGCTCGCCCTGTGCCTCAAGTGCGCTTGGCATTGCCCGATTATTGGACGCTACCCTTTGCCAACGGATGGCTACATCTGAAGGGACACATCGCCTACGGCATGATGACCGATGACAACTGGCAACACGACTTCACACAAAAGCAATCGCGCTATACCGACCGTTTGCTCTATCACAGCAAGGCGGGATTCATTAAGATAGGGAATGATGACGTTTTCTTCCCCCTATCCGTGGAATTGGGACTGGAAATGGCGGCACAGTTCGGAGGTGATACTTATAGTCTCAACGACGAGGGAGTGATGACTGTGATCCACAACAGGCACAAGCTGAAAGACTTTGTCCGTGCGCTCATACCCGGAGGCGGCGAACAGGTGGAACAGGGCACAGCCTATGAAAATGCGGAAGGCAACCACCTCGGTTCGTGGATGATGCGAGTGAATTGGGGCGATGACGACTGGCGGTTCAGCGTATATGCCGACCACTTCTTTGAAGACCACTCTGCTATGTTCCAACTCGACTATGACGGCTATGGTACGGGGGACGAATGGAACACAAGAAAGAAGCGTCGCTATCTGCTCTACGACATGAAAGACATCATGCTCGGGGCAGAGTTGACCATGAAATACGACTGCCCCATACAAGGCATCGTGGTCGAATATCTCTACACGAAATACCAGAGCGGACCCATCTATCATGACCGCACACCATCTATATCTGACCATATCGGAGGGCGGGACTCTTACTACAACCACTACGTGTATCCTGGATGGCAACACTGGGGGCAGGTGATGGGCAATCCTCTCTATCGTTCACCCATCTACAACACCGACAATACCATCGAAGTGAAAGACAACCGCTTCATGGCTTTCCACTTGGGAATCAACGGAAGACCCTGCGATGGGCTCTACTACCGCGTGCTCGGCACATGGCAAGAGGGACTCGGATCTTATGAAAATGCCTATACAAAGAAACACCACAATGTGAGTTTCCTCACCGAAGCTACCTATTCGTTCAATAGCGAAAGCTCACTTCGAGGATGGAGCGTCACGGGAGGCTATGCCATGGACTTCGGGAAAATACTCGGAAACACGGCTGGTTTCCAACTCACCATAACCAAGAAAGGACTTTTCTAATATGACACACATCAAGTTTCTCCTACTTATCGCCCTTATTGGCGCACTCACCTCTTGTGAACTGGAAACTTCTGGGAATGGCGATCTCGATGGTTTTTGGCATCTGGAACGGGTAGACACGCTTGCCACAGGAGGGGTGACCGACCTATCGAACACCACTCGCTTCTGGGCATTCCAGTCCCGGCTACTCAACGTAAGTGATAAAAACGGTAGCTATCTGCTTCGCTTCTCACACGAAGGCGACTCTCTATTCCTTTCCGACCCTTACCTCAACGATAGAGAAAACGGAGACATCAAGTTGGAAGACCATGAACCGCTGAGACCCTACGGCATCAATAGCGTTGCCGACAGGTTCCGCATAGAACAGCTGAAAGGCTCCAATATGATACTCAGCAACAAAACTTTGAAACTGAAACTAAAGAAGTTCTGAATCCAAACTTGGCATTCCTGAAGTCGCAGAAATGCGACCTACAATAAAGAAATGCATAACGGGCTTGCTCAACAAAGCAAGCCCGTTATGCATAAATAGTGGAGCTGGAGGGGGTTGAACCCTCGTCCAAACAGGGAAACAACACGCTTTCTACACGTTTATTCCAGCCTTCGGTTTTCGAGCTACGGCAAGACCTGGACCACCAACCGCAACCTTATCCTCTAAGACTTCATCCGCCGCGCGAGGCCGTGACAGACTATTTCCGATTTAACCGCACCGCTTGACCAAATAGCTTCGGAACAACAGCCTTTGAGCGATGTCTCGTTCCATCACCTAGTGACGGAATAAAGCCAGTAATCTACTATGCTTCGATTAGGCAGCGAGAGCGTAATTGT